>CACYLY010000008.1 GCA_902775355.1 Oscillospiraceae bacterium | reverse complement strand
CGGCGTCACCCTTCCGCTCGGCCAGGCGCTGCGCGTAGCGCAGGGCGTAGAGCAGCACCGCCCCGGCGCAGGCCGTGCGGTCCAGCGTGTCGCTCCAGTCGATGAAGCAGTCCTTCACCGCCGCGGCGTTTACCAGGCCGTCCTCCTGCTGCCGGAGGCCGTAGTCGATCTGCTCCATGGCGATCGGATACAGGTCGTCCAGCGCCTCGGCGTCGTTGGTTTCTTCCAGATACTCCTCCAGCGCGGCCGGGAACAGCAGCGCATAGTCGAAAAGGAAGGTGTCGTCCCCCTCCGGCCTCGCCCCGGCAAAGACGTTGGCGCTGACCCGACCGTCCGGAAAGCGGCTGCCGCCGAAGAGGTACAGGCAGCGCTTGACCAGATCGAAATTCCGGAAGGACACGGCGTTGGTCAGCGCCTGCAGGCGCAGGTCGCCCAGCCACAGCCGCCGGTCGCGCTTCGGCCCGTCCTCGAAGACCTCCTGCATGCAGTCGGCCAGGGTTTTCAGGCTGACGGCGTGGATGCGGTCGAGCTTTTCGTCGCCGCTGCACAGCGGTTTCACTCGCGTCCGGTCGGCGGAGGTTTCCGTCCGGCATACGGCTTTCTCGACGATCAGCCTGTATTTCGGCGAGGTATCCAGCACCGTGATGCGCAGATAGCGGAAGGCGTAGCGCCGCGGAAGCGTCAGGATCCCCGGCAGTTCGTCGATGTGGACGATCTCCTCCTGGATCCAGCTCCGGGACAGCCAGCCGTCGAAGGCGGCCGGATCCTCGTCCAGCTCGCGGAGCGTCTCGGCAAAAAAGAGCTTTACGGTTGCGGGCGCGTCCGGGTGACTGCCGGCCGTGCCCAGCGTCAGCGTCACGCGGCCGACCAGATGCTCGCCGAAGTCGAGCAGCAGCTCGGCGCCTTTTCCGAGCGGCGCACCGTCGAAGGGGAGCGGCGCGCGATCCTCGTGCCGCAGCGCCGGACGGAGCGCT
The DNA here is from genome assembly GCA_902775355.1 of Oscillospiraceae bacterium. GTDB lineage: Bacteria > Bacillota > Clostridia > Oscillospirales > Oscillospiraceae > Limivicinus. The sequence continues at coordinate 85,728 of CACYLY010000008.1, read as the reverse complement.
TCGGCGCGTGCAAGCAGGCCTGCGTCGATCCGGGGATGAAAGTCTTCAATAATGGAAATCAGTGCCATGATCTTCTCCTTATATTTTTACATGTTAACTATAACCGAAAAAGTCGACCGCGTCGACAACTGTTTGCGCCCGATTTCGGGCATTTTACGGCAGGGAGGTTTTTTTCTTCGTTGAGCTGTGGTAAGTTTATGTGGGAGAATCTATCGCTCGACAAACGACAGGAGGCGCCTATGAAACGGATCGATTTCAACACCGGATGGACCTGCCGCCTGATGAGCCGGGAGGGAGAGGCCATTCCCGTCACGCTGCCGCACGACGCCATGCGCACCGAGGCGCGCGTTCCCACCAGCCTCGGCGAGGGAAATATCGGATACTTCGAGGGCGGAGACTACGAGTACCGCAAGCTGTTCACGCTTCCGGAGGAGCTGAAGGGCAAGCAGCTCACGCTGGAATTCGAGGGCGTCTATCACAAGGCCGAGGTCTGGCTCAACGGCGAAAAGGCCGCCTTCCGGCCCTACGGCTACACGAACTTCTACGTCGAGCTGAAGCCCTGGCTGAAGGACGGCGAAAACGAGCTGCGCGTCATCGCCCGCAATGCCGACCAGCCCAATTCCCGCTGGTATTCCGGCACCGGGATCTATCGCCCCGTCTGGCTTTGGGCAGGGGAGGAGAAGCACATCCGGCTCAACGGCCTGCGCGTGACAACCCTCGGCATCGAGCCGCCGCAAGTGCGCGTCGAGATCGGGACCTCCGCGCCCGGCGAGGTCGAGGTCGAGGTCCTGGACGGAGACACCGTACTTTCCTCCGCAAAAGGAGTCTCGCCCTTCGAGCTGACGCTGCCGGGAGCCGAGCTCTGGAGCCCGGAGCATCCGAAGCTCTACACGCTCCGCGCCCGCTTTGAAAACGACACGGCGGAGGAGCGCTTTGGCATCCGCAGCTTAAGCTGGGACCCGGAGAAGGGCATCGCCCTCAACGGGAAGCGCACGGTGCTGCGCGGCGCCTGCATCCACCACGACAACGGTCTGCTGGGCGCCTGCAGCTATCCCGAGGTCGAGCGCCGCCGGGTGCGCATCCTGCAGGAGGCCGGCTACAACGCCGTCCGCTCGGCCCACAACCCCTGCTCGAAGTACCTGCTGGACGCCTGCGACGAGCTCGGCATGCTGATGATGGACGAGTACGTGGACTGCTGGTATATGCACAAGACCCGCTACGATTACGCTTCCTCCGTGCTGGAATGGTGGCGGCAGGATCTAAAGGACATGGTGGACAAGGATTACAACCACCCCTGCGTCGTGATGTACTCCACCGGCAACGAGGTCGCCGAGAGCGCCCAGGAAAAGGGCATTCAGCTCCAGCGGGACTTTACGGCCTATCTGCACGAGCTGGACGGCACCCGCCCTGTCACCTGCGGCATCAACATCTTCTTCAACTTCCTCAGCTCCATGGGCATGGGCGTCTACAGCGACGAGAAGGCCGAGGCTAACGCCCAGGCCGCCGCCCGGGCCGCCGCGGACGCCTCCGCCAAAAAGCCGAAGAAAAAGGCCGTCGGCTCGGAGTTTTTCAACACCATCGCCGCGAAGATCGGCACGGACTTCATGAAATTCGGCGCCACGCTGCCGCCCTGCGACTGGAAAACGCGGGACGTCTTCGCCGCGATGGATATCGCGGGCTACAACTACGGCAACTGGCGCTATAAAAAGGACGCGAGAAAATACCCCCAGCGCCTGATCCTGGGCTCGGAGACCCTGATCGGCGACGCCTGGGATTTCTGGGAGACCGCCAAAACCACGCCGCAGCTCGTGGGCGACTTCGTCTGGGCGGCCTGGGACTACATCGGCGAGTGCGGCGACAGCAGCCCGGAATTTGCCGATTATGTCAGCGGCGCGCCGGAGGATCGGGTCCGCGGCGGCACCTGCCGCATCGACATGACCGGCAAGCCCACCGCCGAGGTCGAATATACCCGGGTGGCCTTCGAACTGGAAAAGGGGCCGCGCCTCGCGGTGTTCCCGGTCTATGAAAAGGAAAAGCCCACCATGACCGGCTGGCAGCTCACCCGCGCGATGCGCTCGTGGAGCTGGCCGGGCTGCGAGGGCGAGACGGCGGAGATCGAGGTCTACGCCCGCGCCGCGCGGGTGCACCTGTACGTCAACGGCGTCCGCGTGGGAGCCGGGAAGCCGAAGAAGGGCATCCTCCGCCTCAAGACCGCCTATCGCCCCGGCGAGCTGCTGGCCATCGCCTTCGACGAAAACGGAAAAGAGCTGGGGCGCGACGCCCTGCTGACGGCAGGCGAGCAGACCCGGCTTCGCCTGGAATGTGAAACGGAGAAGGCCCGCCCCGGCGAGATGGTCTATTTCCGCGTGCGCTATACCGACGAAAACGGCGAGATCAAGCCCATGGAAAAGCATACCGTCCTTTTTGACGCGCAAAACGGCCTCGTTATGGGCGCGGCGAACGGAAGCTGCAGCTTCCGGGGGAACTTCGCCCAGCGCGAGGCGCCCAGCTACTTCGGCGAGCTGCAGACCGTCGTGCAGGCGGGCAAGCCCGGCATTCTGCGCCTGAGCGCCGACGACGGCGAACGCTTGGTGTTCGCGGAAATCCCGGTTGAGGAATGAGCATGGAACAGACAAGCTATTGGCTGTGGTACCCCGGGGATTTCGAGCGCTACCACGCCTTGAAACAGAATTTTTCCCGGGTGGAGCGGGGCTTCGGCTGGCCGGCCTTCTGGAAAAGCGAGGGCTTCCGCCAGCGCGTGGTTTTCCGCCGCGGCTATACGCTGACTGAGGACACGAGCTTCACGGTCCGTGCCGTGACCGGCGCGGTGGGCTACGTGCTGCTGGATGAGCAAAAATACCCCATCGGCAAAGAGATCTCCTGCCCGGCGGGGACGCACAGTCTGGCCGTCCACGTCGGCTGCATCGGCTGCGTGCCCTCGATCTATGTGCAGGGAGCGTGCATCCGCTCCGACGGGGGCTGGAAGGTCGGGGATTTCGACGGCGAGCCCGTCTTCGCCGCGTATAACCGCTATTTCACCGATCCCGCGCGCGACCCATCCGCATGGGCCTACACGGAGAAGCTTTATCTTCCCGTGTCCGTGGAGGCCGTGAACGGCGGAACGCTCTATGAATTTGAAACGGAGCTGACCGCGGCGCTGGAGGTCAAGGGGGAGGGGCTGCCCACGGTGTACCTGGGCGAATCCCGCGCCGAGGCGCTGGATACGAAAAACTGCTACTTCTTCTGCAGCCCGGACGCCGAGACCCGCCGCTGCCCGCGGCAGGCGCTGCGCTATGCCTTCCTCCCCGGCTGCGAACCGGGTGCTTACGCCGTGCGGGCGATCCATCAGTATGTGGACATCCCCGTCCGCGCGCGCTTTGCGTCCGATGACGGGGAGCTCAACCGCATTTTCACGGTGGCGGCGCATACCTTCTCCCTCTGCTCGGGCGTATTCCTGCTGGACGGGATCAAGCGCGACAAGTGGATCTGGGGCGGCGACGCCTGGCAGAGCCTCTTCGTCAACCGCTATCTGACCGCCGACCGGGAGCTGGAAAAACGCACGCTCCTGGCCCTCAGCCCCGGCGAGCCGGTCACGACCCACGTCAACACGATCCTGGATTACTCCCTGATCTGGCTGCTCAGCATCGAAACCTATTTCGAGAGCTACGCGGATGAAGAGCTTGTGCGCATGCTCTGGCCGCGGATGAAGAGCCTGACGGCGCTCTGCATGTCGCAGCGGGACGAGTACGGCTTCATCGTCGGACGAAAAAAGGACTGGGTCTTTATCGACTGGGCGGACTTTGACCGGGACGGGCCGCTCTGCGCCGAGCAGATGCTGCTGGCGGAGGCGCTGCGCGTGATGGCGCGTTTCGCTCCCGCGAGCGAACGCGGCTTATACGAGGACGCCCGCCGCGCGCTGCTGAAGCAGATCGAGGCCTTCTTCTGGGACGGCGAAAAGGGCGCCTATATCGACTCCTTTCGCTCCGGCAAGCGCCGCGTGACCCGCCACGCCAACATCTTCGCCATCCTGTTTGACATTGCCGACGACAGGCGCGGACGGCTTCTGGCCGACACGGTCCTGTTCAACGACGAGATCCCGGCCATTACGACGCCCTATTTCCGCTTCTTTGAGCTGGAGGCGCTCTGCCGCCTGGGGTATCTGGACGAGGTGCTGGCGCAGATCAAAGCCTACTGGGGCGGGATGCTCCGGCTGGGCGCCGTCACCTTCTGGGAGGAATACGACGGCGCGAAGCCCCTCGAGCAGCAGTACGAGATGTACGGCGACCCCTACGGCAAATCCCTGTGCCACGCCTGGGCGGCAAGCCCCATCTATCTGCTGAGCCGCTGGTTCGTCGGCCTGCGGCCGCAAAGCCCCGGCGGCGAGGAGTATGAGCTCCGGCCGCAGACCCGCTTTTTCCGCAGCCTGGACTGCAGCTTCCCGATGGGCGGGAAACTGCTGCACATCCGGCTGGAAAACGGACAGTGGAACGTGGAAGAAACCCAAATCATGGGATATTCATCGCCCTGCGCGGGGCGGTAGGCAGAAATGAATAAAGGAAAGGACGGGTCACATGAAGTTTCAGCATTTTAACGACGGCTGGGTTGTCAGACACCTGGGCGAGACGGAGCCGGGGCTTCCGGTTTCGGTGCCGGATGACGCCATGCTCCGGGAGCCCCGCAGCGCGAGCTCCATGGGCGGGCTGAACGTCAGCTGGTTCGAGGGGCGGGATTATTCCTACACCAAGACCTTTACGATCTCCGAAGAAGCGCTTGCGGGCTGCCTGGTTCTGGAATTCGAGGGCGTCTACCGCAAGGCGGAGGTCTGGCTCAACGGGCAGAAGGCCGCCTTCCGGCCCTACGGCTACACCAATTTCTACGTGGACTGCAAGCCCTTCGTCCGGGCCGGAGAAAACACGGTGGAGGTGCGCGCCTTCAACGCCGATCAGCCCAACTCCCGCTGGTATTCCGGCGCGGGCATCTACCGCCCGGTCAAGCTCTGGACGGGGCCGGAGAAGCACGTGGAGCTCAACGGCGTGAAGCTCAAGACCCTCTCCCTGGATCCGCCCAGGGTTGAGATCACGGTGAAAACGGCCGGGGAAGGCCCCGTTTCCGTCGAGCTGCTGGACGGGGACAAGGTCCTGGCCGCGGCGGAAGGGGAGGAGCGGAGCTTCACCCTGTCCGTTCCCGGGGCGGAGCCCTGGAGCGTGGACGCGCCGAAGCTCTACCGCTGCCGCGTCCGCTTCGGCGAAGACGAGGCGGAGACGGGCTTCGGCTTCCGGACGCTCTCCTGGGGCAGGGACGGCCTGCTCATCAACGGGAAGCGCGAGATCCTGCGGGGCGCCTGCGTCCACCACGATAACGGGCTGCTGGGCGCGAAATGCGACCCCGACGCGCTGGAGCGCCGCATCCGCATCCTGAAGGAAAACGGCTACAACGCCCTGCGCTCGGCGCACAATCCCTGCTCCAAGACCGCGCTGGAGATCTGCGACCGGCTCGGCATGCTGGTGATGGACGAGTACATCGACCACTGGTATATCCACAAGACCATGTACGACTACGTGGACTTCTTCTTCGACTGGTGGAAGCAGGACATGGCAGACATGGTGGACAAGGACTACAACCACCCCTGCGTGATCCTCTACTCCACCGGCAACGAGGTCGCGGAGACGGCGCAGCCCAAGGGCATTCAGCTGGCGAAGGACATGACCGCCCTGCTGCACGAGCTGGACGGCACCCGGCCCGTCACCTGCGGCGTCAACATCTTCTTCAACTTCCTCAATCACATCGGCTTCGGCCAGTACTCGGACGAAAAGGCCGCCAAAGAGGTCGAGCGGGCCGCCAAGGCCAAGGCCGCGGGCAAGCAGGCCAAGGAGAGTAGCACCGGCTCCAAGTTCTTCAACGACATGGCCGGACTCCTGGGCGCGGACTTCATGAAATTCGGCGCCACGCTGCACATGAGCGACGTGACGACGCGGGAGTCCTTCGCCAACATGGACGTGGCCGGCTACAACTACGGCGAGAAGCGCTATAAAAAGGATCTGAAGCATTACCCCGACCGGCTCATTCTGGGCTCGGAGACCTTCTGCTTCGACGCCTACAAGTTCTGGGAGCTGGCGCGGGACAACCCGCGGCTGATCGGCGACTTCGTCTGGGCGGGCATCGACTATCTGGGCGAGGTGATGATCGGCTCCTGGGAGTACGCCGATTACGCGAAGAACTTCAACGCCGGCCTGGGCTGGATGAGCGCGGGCAGCGGCCGCATCGACCTGACGGGCAAGCCCCTGGGTGAGGCGCTGTACACCAAGGTCGCTTTTGAACGGGAGACGGGACCCTATATCGCCGTGCGGCCCATCTGCCACGAGGGCAAGCACAGCCCCTCCGCCTGGAAAATGACCAACGCCATGCCCTCCTGGAGCTGGCGGGGCTTCGAGGGGAAGAAGGCCACCGTGGAGGTCTATGCGAGGGCGGCTTCCGTCGAGCTGCTGCTCAACGGGAAGTCCCTGGGCAGAAAGACGCCCCGCAGGGACTGCCGCGTGATCTTCAGGATCCCCTATGAAAACGGCACGCTGGAGGCGGTGTCCTATGACGCCGCCGGCAAAGAGCTGGGACGGGACCGGCTGGTCACGGCGGAGAAAGCCACCGAGCTGCGCATCGAGGCAGAGGATCCGCAGGTGCGGCCCGGGCGGCTGGCTTTCCTGCGCCTGCGCTATACCGACAAAAACGGCACGACCAAGCCCTGTGACCGGGGGATGCTGCAAGCCTCCGTCGAGGGCGGCACCCTGGAGGCCTTCGGCTCCGCCTGCCCCTTCTACGAGCAGAGTTACCTCGACGATACGAGCGACACCTATTACGGCGAGGCGCTGCTGATCGTCCGCGCCGGCGAGGGCGGCGAGATCACAGCATCCGTGACGGACGGCATCCGCACGGCCAAAACCTCTGTGACAGTGAAGGAAACAAGATAAAATAGACAGACCAACAGCCCTGCCGGGACCCGGCAGGGCTGTTTGCTATCTGTTGTTTTCGATCCCGGCGGCCTGTTTCCTTCTGCGCCCGGCCAGCAGGAGCAGCAGCGACGACACGGCGTAAAACAGGACGAGCAGCGCGATCACGCTATAGAAAACCCCGATCCCCGAGGTCCATAGGTCCGCCGTTTCGGGTCTGAAACCGAACCAGCCCGCCGGCGAGCCGTAGTCCAGAAAGGGATAGGGCGCCAGCATGTCGCCCCGCCCCCAGCGAAGGCCGAGCCGCCCCAGCGTGAGGATCAGCAGAAAATACAGAGACGGCGGGACGAGGGCCAGAAGGGCGTGACGCTTCCGGTAGGGGTAGAGGGCGTCGTTCCGGAAAAAGTCGGTAAAGGCGAGAAAGGGCGTGAGCAGATGCAGGCAGAAGCTCGCCCCGTGATCCTGCGCGTAGGCCGCCGCAAGGCCGCCCGGCATCACCGGACCGAGGATCGTGAGATAAACAAAAAACGTGACGAAGATCGAGACGACCGCGCCGAACTTCAAGGCGGGCAGCGGGGAAAAGCGGGGTCTGACCAGCTGCAGGAGCACGACGGCGGCCAGGTAGAGATTGGACAGCTGTGTAAAATAGCTGAAGCCCAGGGGCCAGTGCAGCAGGTTCAGCACGGCATAGGCCGTGGAGGCGAGAAGCAGCAGCTTCGGCAGCTTCGATTTTAATGTTTTGATCTTCAATCACCCAGCCTTTCTGCGCGGCATTGGTTCGGCGGCCGTCTGCGCAAGGGTCGAAAGCTGCGATCATCCTATCACATCCTTCTCCACGGGGCAAGAAAAATCAGCGGGGGCACAGCTGCGATCCGCGGCTCCCGGCGGCGCCGGTCTTGCGATTTTGCGATTTTTTTGATATAATTCCTATATAGAACACAGAGGGGGAGGGGATTGCTTGTACCGGGTTGCCGTTGTGGATGATCAGGCGGAGGAGAGAGCCAATCTGAACGCTTTCCTGGAACGCTTTGCCTCGGAGAGAAAACTGGCGCTGACGGTCTCTGCCTTCGAGGATGGGGAGAGCTTCCTCAGGGCCTGCGAGAACAGCTTTGAGATCGTGCTGATGGATATCGAGATGCAGGGCATCGACGGCATGGAGACGGCCCGGCGTCTGCGGGAGCGGGATGAGAGGGTCTGCCTGCTTTTCGTGACCTATATGGCCAATTACGCCGTACAGGGCTACGGGGTACGTGCGCTGGATTTCCTCGTCAAGCCCGTGAGCTATGAGAATTTCAGCCTGAAAATGGAGCGGGCTCTGGTTGCCGCCGATCGCGCCAGAAAAAAGGAGATCGTCGTCTCCACGGCCGAGGGCGACCGCCGCGTCCCCATCGACGAGCTGTACTACATCGAGGTCATGAACCACACCCTGATCTACCACACAAAGGGCGGCGACCTCTCCGTGCGCGGGTCGATCCGGGACTGTGAGGAGCGCCTGGCGCCCTATGATTTCGCCCGCTGCAACAAGAGCTATCTGGTCAACATGAATTACGTCACCGAGATCCGGCGCAGCGAGATCCGCGTGGGCGGCGCGCTGCTGCCCATCGGCAGTACCCGGAGGCAGGCTTTCCTGAAGCAGCTGACGGAGTTTATGGGAGATATCGTGCTATGACGGGTTTGGAAGAATCGCTGCTGCGCATCCTGAGCGGGCACCCCTTTCAGCTGCTGCTCGCCGTGCATCTCTTTGCCTTCCCGACCTTTCGGCGGCGCGGGCACTTCTGGCTTCGCATCCTGCTCACCGCGCTGCCGGTGCTGCTGGGCTTTGAGCTGATTTTTCATCTGTCTCCCGGCGGCCTGTTTCCGAACAATCCGTTTTTGGACCGCCTGTTCCTGCTGATCCCCACCGCCTGGTATTTCGCCCTGCTGCGCTTGTGCTATGTGTGCACGCCGAGGGAGGCGCTGTTTTCGACCTCCTGCGCGCTGGTGCTGCAGCACGCCGTGTTCAATCTCTTCTGGATCATCAAGACCCTCGGGGCCTTCCCGGAGTACAGCCTGACGGCGCTGCTGGTGACCTGGGGCCTGATGCTGCTGCTGTACGGCACGACGCTGGCCGTCATGTGGAAATGGATGGAGGATCGGGAGGGGCATACGCTGCCGAAGCACCGGGTGCTGCAGAACGCGCTCGTGATCTGCGCCTACGTCACGTTCTTTGCCCGCCGGTCCACCGGAGCGGACTTTGACATCTATCCCTATCTGGCGAACGTGCTGGCCGCTTCCCTGGCCATGGGCATCCAGATCGGACTGCTGCATGAGACGGAGCTGGCGCTGCGCAGCGAGATCGTCGGGCAGCTGCTGGCCGCCGAGCAGAAAAAACAGCGCCTGACCGCGGAAAACATCGAGATCATCAACCGCAAGTGCCACGATCTCAAGCATCAGATCGAGGGGCTGCGGCGCATGAAGTCGGAGGCCGAGCGGGACGCCTATATCGGGCAGGTGGAGGACGCGGTGCTGTTTTATGAGAGCGCGGCAAAAACCGGCAACGAAACCCTCGACCTGATTTTGATGGACAAGCAGCTCTACTGCAAGGCGCACGATATCACCCTGACCTGCGTCTGTGACGGGGAAGATCTGAAGCGGCTCGACACCATGGATCTCTACGCGCTCTTCGGAAACGCCCTGGACAACGCCATCGAGAGCGTCAGCAGCGAGGCGCCGGAGAACCGGATCATCAGCTTCCGGACCGGCAGGCGGGGGGCCTTCCTCTCCATCCACTTTGAAAACTATCTGGGGCATGCGGTGCAGATGCAGGACGGGCTGCCGATCACGACGAAAAATGAGCAGAATTATCACGGCTTCGGCATGCTGAGCATCCGGCATATCGTGGAAAAGTACGGCGGCACGATGAGCGTTCGTACCGATCAGAACCTGTTTCGGCTGGATATCCTGCTGCCCTGCGCCGAGACTTGAAAGAAAAAGTGAAAGACGATCCCGCGGAGCTGTGCAGGGTCACAGCTCCGCTTTCGTTTACGCCGGAAAAAGGGGCGTTTGCGCCAATTTGTGGACGGGCCGGAATTCAAATGCTACTATAGGATCAGCGTAAGCGCAAAAAATATAGCAAGGAGGATCATATGAAAGGCAAGAAAACTGGCTTGAAGCGCGGTCTTGCGGTCATTCTGGCGTCACTGTTCGTGTTGTCGCTGTTTGTCTCAAGCATCGCGCAGACCTGGGCGGGAAAGATCAACACTTTCCTGGGGACTTCGAGCTATGAGACCGTCAAGACCGGTGAGAGCACCAGCGACGGCATCTACTTCGAGTCCGAGTTCAAGACCGTCAAGGAGGTCATCGACGCCAAGGAAGCGCTGGCACGCGAGATCTCCCAGGAGGGCACCGTGCTCTTTAAGAACAACGGCGCGCTGCCCCTCGACCCCGCCAGCGAGAAGGTCACCATCTGGGGCCTGAACGCGCTCGCGCCCACCTTCGGCGGCCTGATCGGTTCCACCACCTCCGTCAACTATGAGGCGGGCCAGACCACGGTCACCCTCATCGACGCGCTGAAGGAAAACGGCGTATCGCTGAACGAGGAGCTGCTCGCGCTCTATAACAGCTCCGAGGCCGACACCTACCGCCGCAAGGCGGCCTTCTTCGGCAACGAGGTCCCGGGCCACTCCCTGATTCCCGTGTTCTGGCCCATGTTCGAGACGGCTGACAGCTACATGATCGGCGAGCCGCCCGCAGACTTCTACACCCAGGAAGTGCTGGACGCCGCCAAGGACACCACCGCCATCGTGTTCCTGTCCCGCGACAGCTCCGAGGCTTCGGACTATGCGGTGTCCACGATGAAGGATCCCAACGGCGACAACTTCGAGCGTCCGCTGGCTCTGTCCGACAACGAAAGGGCTATGCTTGAGCTGGCCAAGGCCAACTCCAACGGCAAGGTCATCGTCGTGCTGAACGCTGACGTCACCATGGAGATCGGCGAGCTCAAGAACGACCCGGCCATCTCCGCCATCGTCTGGGCCGGTCTGCCCGGCGCCTACGGCTTCCGCGGCGTGGCGGACGTGCTCACCGGCGCGGTGAACCCCTCCGGCCACATTGCCGACACCTATGCCGCCAACTCCATCTCCGCACCGGCCATGCAGAACTTCGGCCTGTTCTTCTTTGACGCCCCCGAGGGCGAGCTTGACCCCGGCACCGACAAGGGCAGCTGGTACATCGTGGAGACCGAGGGCATCTACGTCGGCTACAAGTACTATGAGACCCGCTACGAGGACGCCGTCCTCGGCCAGGGCAACGCCGACGGCGGCACGGGCGTCTTCGCCTCCCAGGGCGGCTGGGACTACGCCGCCGAGGTCGTCTATCCCTTCGGCTACGGCATGTCCTACACCAGCTTTGAGCAGGAGCTGCAGAGCGTGGACTTCAACATCGGCGGCGAGAGCAAGGCCGTGGTGAAGGTCACCAATACCGGCGACGTCGCCGGCAAGAGCGTCGTTCAGCTCTACGCCCAGGCCCCGTACATCCAGGGCGGCGTGGAGAAATCCGCGATCCAGCTGGTAGGCTTCGCCAAGACCCAGACCCTGGCTCCCGGCGCCAGCGAGACCGTGACGGTCGAGTTCGACGCCAAGTACGTCGCCTCCTACGATGAGGACGCCGTCAAGGCCGACGGCACCCAGGGCGCCTGGATCCTGGACGCCGGCGACTACTACTTCGCCATCGGCAACGGCGCCCATGAGGCGCTCAACAACGTCCTGGCCGCCAAGCTCGGCAGCGAGGACAAGCTGGTGAAGATCACCGAGGACGAGGTCATCAACGCCGCCAATGCCAAGAAGATCAGCGTCGGCGCGAAGGACATCGAGACCTACTCCGAGGGTGTGCAGAACCAGCTGCAGGACGGCGACATCCGCAAGCTCCTGCCGGAGCGCGGCGTGGAGTTCATCACCCGCGCCGACTGGAACAAGGGTTGGGAGCCCATCTGGGGCATCAGCCCCAATGAGGGCATGCTCAAGGCGCTGCACAACCAGAATTACGAACTCACCGAAAACGGCAGCGGCGAGACCTGGGGCGCCAACAACGGCATGCGCCTGATCGACCTGGTCCTGGTGGACGACAACGGCGATTATGCCGGCACCGTCGCTCTCGACGATCCGATGTGGGATACCCTGATCGAAAACATCACGCTGGAAGAGGCCGTGGCCTTCATGAAGGGCGCCGGCGGCAACTTCGACCCGATCGACTCCATCGGCCTGCACGTCGTCGCCATTTACGACGGCCCTGTGGGCTTCGTGTCCGACCAGGTGCCCGGCTACACCGCCAACTGGACGGCCTCTGAATCCGACGAGCCGACCTACGTCGGTCCCGACAACGAATATGCCAACTGGCATATGCCCACCATGCCCACCGAGCCCGTCGTGGCCGCCACCTTCAATGTGGAGCTGGTGGAGCGCGAGGGCGAGCTCTTCGGCGAAGACTCCCTGTGGGCCAACGCCAGTTCCCTGTTCGGCCCCGGCCTGAACAACCACCGCGCCACCTACTGCTCCCGCAACCACGAGTACTACTCCGAGGACTCCATGCTGACCAACATCATGGGCGTCGCGGTCTGCAAGGGCGGCCAGTCCAAGGGCCTGATGATGGAGCCGAAGCACTTCGCGCTGAACCATCAGGAGGCCAACCGCTCCGGCACTGCCACCTTCATCTCCGAGCAGGGCGCCCGTGAGACCGAGCTCCGCGGCTTCCAGGGCGCGCTCGAGGGCAACTACGCCCAGGGCGTCATGACCGCCTTCAACCGTCTCGGCTGCGTCTACTCCGGCGCGCACCGCGGCCTGCTGACCGGCATCCTCCGCGACGAGTGGGGCTACACCGGCTATGTGGTCACCGACATGATCAACGGCGCCGAGTACATGAACTGGCGCGACGTGACCTTCGCCGGCGGCGGCGGCTGCCTGACGGAGAACGCCTACGAGTCCTCCATCATCGGCGATCCCAACTCCGCGGACAACATGAAGCTCATCGAGAAGGACACCGTTTTCCAGCAGGAGCTGAAGAAGATGCTGAAGTACGATCTCTACACCTTCGCCAACTCCAACACCATGAACGGCGTCACCAGCGATACCCGCGTGGTTCGCGTGCATCCCTGGTGGGAGACCACGCTGACCGCTGTCAACTGGGTCACCGGCGTTCTGGCCGTTGCGGCCTGCGCCTGGTACGTAAGTTCTGCGCTTTCCAAAAAGGAAAAACAGTAAAGGAGGACTGAACCATGAACAACAAGAAAATCACCTTCGGCTTTGTCCTCGCTGCGATCTCGACGATCCTCTCCGTCGTGTGCATGCTGCTGTATAAGCCCGTTGTGCAGCAGACCGGCACGACCAACACGCTGCTGATCTTCGCGGCGCTGGCCGGCGTTCTGGCGCTGGTGCTGGCAATCGTGCGCGGCAAGGAGATCCCGAATCTGTTCCTCGCTGTCCACGCGATCCTTCTCATGGCCGCGCTGGCCGTTTCCGTCGCGCCCGTGGTGAACGATATGGGCCTGGTCTTCGCCGGCCTGTACCAGAAGGACATCATCGCCGCCTTCATCACCTTTGCGATCGTCGCCGGCACCGCCTGGCTGATCGCCGTGGTGGCCTCCTTCGCGGGCGTCACCAGGAAAGAAGCATAACCAATTCCCGTCATACGGCGGCAGCTTTATGCTGCCGCCGTGAGACTATTAAATTACCTCGCTGCAACGCCAGACGACAGAGCAGCGGGGGAGCTCGAGGGGGCAAGGCCCGCCTCGAGTACAATAGCCCGCCGCTCGAAAAGCCTTGTTTTGCAAGGCTTTTCGAAAACAGCATTTTGTGTACGGCCAAAATGCTCGGCGGGGAAGCGCAGTCAAACAAGTCCCCCAAGGGACTTGTTTGACAAGCTGCGGCAGCTTTATGCTGCCGCCGTATTTTCAGAGGCCTGAAAGGAGCGGGCGAGACGCTGCGCCCGCCGCTTTGAGATCTTTGAGGAGGTGCTGTGACATGAAAGAGAAGACGGAAAACAGACTGTTTGACAGGATCGGACTGGCTGTTTTCCTGAGCCTGTGCCTGCTGGCGATCCTGCAGGTCGCCAGATACCTTACGCTGGCCATGGCCAACATGGCGCTGACGGCGCTCGTGTTGGAGGAGCTGATCGTGTTGACGGCCTGGGCCGCTTATCACGGGCGGATGCCCTTCCTGCTGCTGGCCGTGGGCGTCAGCGGCTTTGTGCTCAACAGCTTCCTGAACTATGGAGAGACCACGCATTTCGCCCTGTGGTTTCTGATCCAGGGGCTGATCGGCGGGGCCTGGGCGGTGCTGGGAACGGCCTGGATGCTGTGGAAAAAAGAAAAGCCGGGACGTTTTCCCTGGCTCCCTCTGCTGCTGACTCTGCTCATTCTGGCCGCGGTCGGCTGCGTCTGGAAGCACAACGTGGACGCCGACCGCAGTTGGGACGGCCACGCCAGACGCGCGCTCTGGGCGGTCCCCGCGAAGTTTGACACCGGCGAGATCGCGGAGGCCGGAACGATCGAGGAGCTGGTCTATGAGACGAAGGCCTACGCCACCGACAGCCGCCCGGTCACCAAGCGGGCGCTGGTCTACCTGCCCTACGGCTACGACGAGAACGAGCGGTATAACATCCTCTATTTGATGCATGGCACCGGAGACGACGAAAACTACTGGCTGCAGACCCACCCGTACAATAAGATCATGCTGGATCGCCTGATCGCCCAGGGGGAGATCGAACCGCTGATCGTGGTGACGCCGAGCTTCTATGTAGAGGACGACGGGAAGGACAGCAGTCTGGATATCCTGACCTTTTCCTTTGCCGAGGAGCTGCGCAGGGATTTGATGCCCGCTGTGGAGACGAAGTATTCCACCTGGGCCGAGACCGCGGACGACGCGGGCTTTGCCGCCTCCCGGGAACACCGGGCCTTCGCCGGTCTCTCCCGCGGCGCGGTGACCACGGCCAATGCCGCCCTCTGCGGCAGCCTGGACTATTTCTCGTATTTCGGCCTGTTCAGCTCCTTCCGCACCACGGAGGAGCACCTGCGCGAAACGATCCAGTCGGAGGAATGGAAGGCGCTTCCCATCTCCTATCTCTACGCTACCACCGGCAATTTTGACTTTGCCACACCGTATATGATCCCCGGCTACCGCATGCTCTGCGAGATCGAGCCGCGGCTCACGGAGGGCGTGAACACCAGCTTCGATCTCTTCCCGATGCGCTACCACTCCATCGGTCACTGGCATCTGTCTCTGTACAATTTCCTGCAAAAAATCTTCTGAGGAGGATCCCCATGGAAAAGACGAAAAAGAAAGCGATCGGGCGCTGGATCCTGCTGGCGCTGCTGCTGATCCTGGCGCTGGTGCTGCTCGTGAACCGCTATACGGTGCGGCAGGTCTGGTGCAACCTCTTTTCCCCAACGCTGCCGCTGGACACGTCCACGGACTGGGACGGCGGCAAAAGCTATGAGCATCTGGCCTATGCCGCGGACTCCGAGGCACAGTATCTCGACCTCTATGTGCCGGATACGGACACGCCCGCCCCGCTTTTTGTGCTGATCCATGGCGGCGGCTTTGCCTTCAACGATTCTCAGTCCCGTCAGGCGCAGTTCATGTACCGCTATTTCCGGGATCACGGCTTCGCCTGTGCCAGCGTCAACTATCGCCTGTCCACCGAGGCGGCCTATCCGGCCGCGGCCTGCGACGTCAAAGCGGCCGTGCGGTTCCTGTGCCGTCACGCGGGGGAATACGGCTTTGATGCGGAGCGTATTGCCGTCTGGGGCGAATCCGCGGGCGGGTATCTGGCGACGATGACCGCGCTCTCCGCGCCTGAGGCGTACTCCGACACGCTGTGCATCGGCGAGACGGAGGAGGAACGCTTTGCCATGCCTGCTTTTGACGCGCTGGTGGATTATTACGGCTGCATCGACTTTGTCACCCAGCGGGGCAATTTTGCCGAGGAGGGGCTGGTGTCCTGGATCCCGACCGTGGCAAACGGCTGGGCCAATGAGGTACTGGGGGACTACGGCAGCCTGGAGGAGCTCTGGTTCCGTAAAAACTATGGGGATTGGGGCGAGGAAGAGAAGGTCGGAGCCAGCCCCCTGCGCCGGGCCCAGCGGCAGGACAACCGCAACCCGGGCCTTCGCACGCTGATCGTACACGGCGACGCGGATATCACTGTGTCTCATCTCCAGTCGGTCGAGTTGTATGAGGCGCTGATGAAAAACGGTGAGGACGTGACCCTGAAGCTGGTGCCGAAGTGCAAACACGCGGACGACCGTCTGTTTACGGACGAGCTGCTGGCCGAGGTCGAGGCCTTTTTGTGGGCCTCCTTTGAAAAATAGGGAGGAAAAAGGACGAAGCAGATCCGGTCACTCGGAACAAAAAGAGCAGGATTTCGGAAGAAATCCTGCTCTTTTCTATACAAAAGGGAAACAGAAGGAAAACTTTCCTTTCTGTTTCCCTTTTGAGCTTCCGGGGAGGGAATCTCTGACCTCCCCGGAGCTTTTTTGATTTGTCGGCGTCTTGCCCCAAAGGAGAGAACTCCTCCGGCACGGCCATCTGACGGGGGAGAAGCTCCAAACACTCCTCGCGGGATCCGTCGATTTCAGAGAGCGTGCTTGCCTCAGGAAAGCAGGGGCTTGCAGGCCTCGGCCAGCTGATCCTTCTTCGCCTGGGCCTCCGCCAGATCCTTGCCCCTGGTGGTGAAGTAGGTCTTGATCTTGGGCTCGGTGCCGGAGGGACGCACGATGACGGTGGAGCCGTCGTCCAGCTTGTAGATGAGGACGTTGGCCTTGGGCAGACCGGTCTTTTCCGGCTCGCTGTAGTCGGTGACGCCGGAGACCGCGACGCCGCCGAAGTCGGCGGGAGGCGCGGTGCGCAGGCCCTTCATGATGGAGGCCATTTTGTCCATGCCGGTCAGGCCGGGGAACTCGAAGGAATCCACCTTGTTCAGGTAGCGGCCGTACTGGGCGTAGATCTCCTCCAGGCGCTGCTTGATGGAGGAGCCGATGCTGCGGTAGTAGGCGGCCATCTCGCAGATCAGCATGGAGGCGATGACGGCGTCCTTGTCGCGCACATAGGGCCCGGCCAGGTAGCCGTAGCTCTCCTCGAAGCCGAAAATGAAGCGGTCCACCTCGCCGGCGGCCTCCAGGCGGGCGATCTGATCGCCGATCCACTTGAAGCCGGTGAGCACATGGCGCAGCTCCACCCCGTAATGCGCGGCCACGGCGTCGGCCAAGGGGGTGGAGACCAGGGACATGACGGCCACGGGCTTTTCGGGCATGGTGCCCTTTTCGATGCGGCCCGCGCAGATATAGTCGAGCAGCAGCACGCCCATCTCGTTGCCGGACACCAGCTCGTAGCTCCCGTCCGGGCAGCGCATGGCGATGCCCACGCGGTCGGCGTCGGGGTCGGTGGCGAGCATGAGATCGGCGCCGGTCTCCTCGGCCAGCTTCAGCCCGTACTTCAGGGCCTCGAAGATCTCGGGGTTCGGGTAGGGGCAGGTGGTGAAGTAGCCGCTGGGATACTCCTGCTCGGGCACGATGGTGATGTCGGTGATGCCGATGTCGTTCAGGACGCGGGTCACGGGGACCAGGCCGGAGCCGTTGAGCGGCGAGTAGACCAGCTTCAGGCCGGCGCTTGCCGCGAGGCCCGGACGGACCTGGCGCGCTTCGATCGCCGCATAGAAGGCCTGCTTGCAGTCGTCGCCGACGAAGCGGATCAGGCCCTTTTCCACGCCCTCGGCGAAAGAAATGTGTTTTGCGCCGGTGAGGACGTCCGTCTTCTGGATCTCATCGTAGACGATGGCCGCCGCGTCGTCGGTCATCTGGCAGCCGTCGGGACCGTAGGCCTTGTAGCCGTTGTAGCGCGCGGGGTTGTGCGAGGCCGTGACCATGATGCCGGCGTTGCAGTGATAGAATCTGGTGGCGAAGGAGAGCGCGGGGACGGGCATCAGCGCGTCGTAGATGCGGACCTTGATGCCGTTGGCCGCGAGGACGCCCGCCGCCTCCTTGGCAAAGACTTCGCTCTTGATGCGGCTGTCGAAAGAGATGGCGACGGTCTGTGTACCGCCCTGGGTCAGGACCCAGTTGGCAAGGCCCTGGGTCGCCTGGCGGACTACCCAGATGTTCATGCGGTTCGTGCCCGCGCCCAGCGTCCCTCGCAGACCGGCCGTGCCGAATTGCAGGGAGACGGCGAAACGGTCCTTGATCTCATCGTCCCTGTCCTTGACTTTCAGCAGCTCGGGCAGCAGATCCGGGTCCTCCAGATCATGCGCGAGCCAGCGCGCGTATTCGTTTCTGTACGGGAATTGCCCTGTTGCTTCGGTTTTGTTCATTTGGATTGCCTCCTCCTGTTCGTCTTTCCGGTTTGTATGGAGCGGTCTTATGGTACTTTAACGGTGTTTCCGCTGTCAGTATACCATAAGACCGAGGACTTAGGGAATAGATTTTTTTGTTTTTGAAAGCTCCGTCGTGCGAGAAAAAGCCGCGGTCTCAGCAAAGCGTGAGCCATGCTGGGACCGCGTTTTTGTATATCGAAAACCGCTCGTTGGACGAGTGGTTCCAGACTGTAGACAAAGTCGGTTTCATGTCATCTTGAGCGAAGGCGAAGCCGGAGTCGAAAGATCTAAAGCCTTGGAAACACTGACTGTTTTAGATCCTTCGACTCGCTGACGCTCGCGAAGCCATGACAGCCTTTTGGGCTTTGTCTACACATTGACCACCCGCTTTGCGGGCGGATGATGATTCAAAACGTGAAATCAGATCGACAGAATAGGAAACGGGCGGGAGCGGCCTCCTTTCCCGTGCTATGGTAGGCTTGCAAATCAAAAAAACAAAGGAGGCAAAGCATGAAAACAGTCAAAGTATTTTTTCCCTTGGCACGGATCCTTGTTTTCGCACTCTCGCTGGCCGGCTGCGCCGGGATCATCCCGCCCGCCATCGGTGAGAGCGCCATGTCCGCCGAGGCGGACACGCAGGCGCAGGACGCCCAGCCCGCCGAAGGCGGCGAGGACGCCCAGCCCGCCGAGGGCGGCTTCACCGGCACCAGCTACACCGACGCCGGCGGCACCATCGACGGCTACATGAACACCGACTACGGTCTGCACACCCTGGGCACCGACGTCTGCCTGCTGCCCAACCAGTCTCCCGAGGCCACGCTGAAGAGCTGCCTGCGCGACAAGTCCAGCGCCGCCACGGTCTACTGCCTGCAGGACGCCGCCCACCGCAGACTCTACAACATGGTCAACTCCAACGCCGTCATCGGTCTCACGCCGGGCACGGAGGTCAGCTACGGCGAGGCCCCCTGGCAGACCGGTCTGAAGATCGGCTGGGCCGTTGTGGCGATCCTGGAGATCGCCTGCGCGGCTGCGATCTTCTCCATGTGGCGGAAGAAAGAAGACTGAGCCCTTCGCTGAACGAAAAATTTTTCCGGCAATTTGAATCAAACAGGCGGCCCTGTACTGTACAGAGCCGCCCGTTTGATGATATAATAAATCAATAAGATCATAGTAGCGGTATCAAATAAAGAAAACATACAGAAACATACAGGAGGCGCGCGATGCTTTTTATCGGCATTGATCTCGGCACCTCGGCGGTGAAGCTGCTGCTGGTGGACGAGCAGGGACGGATCGTGCGGTCCGTCATAAAAGAATACCCCTTGTCCTTCCCGCGGCCCGGCTGGTCGGAGCAAAACCCGGCGGACTGGTGGAAGGCGGTGCAGCACGGCATCCTGGAGCTCACCGAGCACATCGACAAGTCCGAGGTCCGCGGCATCGGCTGCGGCGGGCAGATGCACGGTCTGGTCGTGCTGGACGAAAACGACGCGGTCATCCGCCCGGCCATCCTCTGGAACGACGGCCGCACGGCGGAGGAGACCGATTGGCTGAACACCGAGATCGGCAAGGATAAGCTCTCGGCGCTGACCGCGAACATCGCCTTCGCCGGCTTCACCGCGCCGAAGCTGCTGTGGCTCAAAAAGCACGAGCCGGAGAACTTCGCGCGGATCAAAAAGATCATGCTGCCGAAGGACTACATCAACTACCGCCTCACCGGCGTCCACGCCTGCGACTATTCCGACGCCAGCGGCATGCTGCTGCTGGACGTGGAGCACAAGCGCTGGTCGAAGGAGATGCTGGACGTCTGCGGCGTGACAGAGGAACAGATGCCCAGACTCTTCGAGAGCTTCGAGGTCATCGGGAACATTCAGGGCTTTGTCTCCGGCTCCCTCGGCCTGCCGCGGGACTGCAAGGTGGTCGCCGGCGCGGGGGACAACGCCGCCGCCGCGGTGGGCACCGGCGTGGTGGGGGAGGGCGGCTGCAACATCTCCCTGGGCACCAGCGGCACGATCTTTATCTCATCGAAAAAGTTCGGCGTGGATCCCAACAACGCCCTGCACGCCTTCGCCCACGCCGACGGGGGCTGGCACCTGATGGGCTGCATGCTCTCGGCCGCCAGCTGCAACAAGTGGTTCTGCGACGAGATCCTGAAAACGAAGGACTACGCCGGAGAACAGGTTGACATAACTCCGGACGATCTGGGCCGCAACCGGGTCTTCTTCCTGCCCTATCTGATGGGCGAGCGCAGCCCCATCAACGACACCGACGCCCGCGCCTGCTTCATCGGCATGAGCATGGACAGCTCCCGCGCCGATCTGATGCAGGCGGTGCTGGAGGGTGTGGCCTTCGCCACGCGGGACAGCTTTGAGGTCGCCAAGCGCCTGGGCCTCAACATTACCCATTCCATGCTCTGCGGCGGCGGGGCGAGAAGCCCCCTGTGGCGCGCGATCCTCTCGAACGTCCTGAACATCCGGCTGGATATCCCCCAGACCGAGGAAGGCCCCGGCTACGGCGGCGCCATGCTGGCCATGGTCGGCTGCGGCGCCTATCCCGGAGTGCAGGCCTGCGCCGACGCTCTCGTGCGCGTCACCGACAGCGTAGAGCCCGATCCGGCCATCGCGGCCAGATATGAGGAGCGGTATCAGAAATTCAAAACCATCTATCCGGCGCTGAAAAGCGTATTTCCGGCGCTGAAGTGAGGAGGCGGCATATGAACATTGCTTCTGTCTTTGACCCCGCGTTCAAGCCCTACGGCCAGGTGCTGGCGGGCTGCGACAGCGAAGAGCTGCTCCGGGCCATGGAGGCGATCCCCCTGCCGGAGAGCGGCACGGCCTATCGCCCCGGCATCGAGAGCCTGGAGGCCTGCGATGTGTTCACGGACTTCCGCGACCGCGCCTACGGCGGCATGCCGATCCAGCTGGGCATGTGCTGGGGGCGCAACACGAAGCTGAACTGCCTGGAATACCACCGGGACAGCGAGGTGAACCTGGGCACCACGGATTTCGTGCTCCTGCTGGCAAGGCGGGAGGAGATCGAGGACGGTGTGCTGGATACGGAGAAGGTCATGGCCTTCCGGGTCCCCGCCGGGCTTCCCGTGGAGGTTTACGCCACCACCCTGCACTACGCGCCCTGCCAGGTCCCCGGAGAGGACGGCTTCCGTGTGGCGGTGGTGTTGCCGAAGGGCACCAACACCGAAAAGCCCGTCTTCGAGGCAAAGAGCGAAGAAGATCGCTGGATGACCGCCCGCAACAAGTGGCTGCTGGCCCATCCCGATTCCAAAGAGGCGAAAAACGGCGCGCACATCGGTCTGCGCGGCCTGAATATAGACATTGCTGTATAACAGGAGGAAAGGAACATGCAAAATATCCCCGAAGTGAAGCTCGGCCTGATCGCCGTCAGCCGCGACTGTTTCCCCATCGCGCTCAGCGAGGCGCGCCGCGCCGCCATCGTGAAGACCTGCGGCGGCAACATCTACGAGTGCCCCGTCACCGTGGAAAACGAAAAAGATATGCTCAAGGCCGTGGAGGACGTGAAGGCCGCCGGCTGCAATGCCCTGGTGGTGTTCCTCGGCAACTTCGGCCCCGAGACGCCGGAGACCCTGATCGCCAAATACTTTGACGGCCCCTGCATGTTCGTGGCCGCCGCCGAGGGCGACGGCGACCTCATCAACGGCCGGGGCGACGCCTACTGCGGCATGCTCAACTGCTCCTACAACCTGGGCATGCGGCACCTGAAGGGCTACATCCCCGAGTATCCCGTGGGGACCGCCGCGGAGATCGGGCAGAAGATCAAAGAGTTTTACCCTATCGCCCGCGCCATCATCGGCGTGCAGAATCTGAAGATCATCACCTTCGGCCCCCGCCCCCAGGACTTCTTCGCCTGCAACGCGCCCATCAAGGGCCTGTATGAGCTGGGCATCGAGATCGAGGAGAACAGCGAGCTGGACCTGCTGGTGAGCTACAAGGAGCACGCCAACGATCCCCGCATCCCCGAGGTGTGCGCCGACATGGCCGCCGAGATGGGGGAGGGCAGGTACTTCCCCGACCTGCTGGCGCGCATGGCGCAGTTCGAGCTGACCCTGCTGGACTGGGCGGAGGCCCACAAGGGCGCGCGGAAGTATGTGGCCTTCGCGGACAAGTGCTGGCCCGCCTTCCCGCAGCAGTTCGGCTTTGAGCCCTGCTTTGTGAACTCCCGTCTCGCCGCCCGGGGCATCCCCGTGAGCTGCGAGGTGGATATTTACGGCGCGCTCTCGGAGTACATCGGCGCCTGCGTCTCCGGCGACGCGGTGACCATCCTGGACATCAACAACTCCGTCCCCGCGCAGATGTGGGAGAGCCAGATCAAGGGCAAGTTCGACTACACGTTGACGGACACCTTCATGGGCTTCCACTGCGGCAACACCCCCAGCTGCAAGATGTGCAGTGATCGCGCGGTCAAGTACCAGCTCATCCAGCACCGCCTGCTGGAGCCCGTCGGATCGGAGCCGGACTTCACCCGCGGTACCCTGGAGGGCGACATCGCGCCGGGCGAGATCACCTTCTTCCGCCTCCAGTGCGACAGCGAGGGCGTGCTCCGCTCCTACATCGCCGAGGGCGAGGTCCTTCCGGTGGCGACCACCAGCTTCGGCGGCATCGGCGTCTTCGCCATCCACGAGATGGGCCGCTTCTACCGCCATGTGCTGATCCAGAAGCGCTTCCCCCACCACGGCGCGGTGGCCTTCGGCCATCACGGCAAGGCGCTCTTCGAGGTCTTCAAGTTCCTGGGCGTGGGCGATATCGGCTGGAATCAGCCGAAGGCGCTGCCCTATCCCACGGAAAACCCCTGGGGCTGAGGTTGCTGACATGACAAATCTGGAATTGGAAGCGCTGGCGCGGCGCGCACGACTTTTGATCCTCGAGGGGATCTACACCGCGCAGTCCGGCCATCCGGGCGGCTCGCTGAGCTGCGTGGACGCGCTCACGACGCTGTATTTCGATGAAATGCGCCTCGACCCCGCCAAGCCCCGGGACCCGGAGCGGGACCGCTTCGTGCTCTCCAAGGGCCACTGCGCGCCGGCGCTGTACGCGGTGCTGGCTCTGCGCGGCTTCTTCCCGGAGGAGGATATGCGCCTGCTGCGTTCGATCAAGGCCCATCTGTCCGGCCACCCGGACATGACCCACGTCCCCGGCGTGGACATGTCCACCGGCTCCCTGGGCCAGGGCATCAGCGCCGCCGTCGGCATGGCGCTGGCGGCCAAAACGCAGGGCAAGGACTATCGGACCTACGCCATCTGCGGCGACGGCGAGATGGACGAGGGCCAGGTCTGGGAGGCGGCCATGGCCGCCGCCAAATGGAAGCTGGACAATCTGTGTCTGCTGGTGGACGTGAACGGCCTGCAGATCGACGGCAGCACCGAAAAGGTCATGCCGACGGCGCCGCTGGACGAGAAGTTCGCCGCCTTCCGTTGGCATGTGATCCACGCGGAGGGGCACGATTTCGCCCAGCTCCGCGCCGCGCTTTCCGAGGCGAGAGCGACGAAGGCGCAGCCCAGCGTGATCCTGCTGCGCACGGTCAAGGGCAAGGGCGTGTCGTTCATGGAAAACGACGCCGGCTGGCACGGCAAGGCGCCCAATGAGGCGCAGTATCTGGCCGCCGTTGCGGAGCTGACAGGGAAGGAGGCCGAGAACAATGGCTGAAAAGAAAGCGACCCGTGCGGCTTACGGCGAGGCGCTGGCCGCGCTGGGAGAACAGCATCCGGAGCTGGTGGTGCTGGACGCCGACCTGTCCGGCGCGACGATGACGAAAAGCTTCGCGGCGAAATTCCCGGAGCGCTTCTTTGACTGCGGCATCGCCGAGTGCAATATGACCGGGATCGCGGCGGGCATGGCCGCCGCGGGACTGAAGCCCTTCAGCAACTCCTTTGCCATCTTCTCCGCCGGACGGGCCTATGAGCAGATCCGCAACTCCATCGCCTATCCGCGCCTGAACGTGAAGGTGGTGGGCTCCCACGGCGGCGTTTCGGTGGGCGAGGACGGCGCGACCCACCAGTGCATCGAGGACTTCGCGCTGATGCGCGCGATCCCCGGCATGACGGTGGTCTGCCCCTGTGACGCCAATGAGATGCGGCTTGCCGTGGAGGCGCTGCTGGAGTATGATGGTCCTGCCTATCTGCGGCTGGGGCGCGCGCCCGTCGAGACCGTGACGGACGCCGTCGACGGCTATCGCTTCGAACTTGGCAAGGGCTGCACCCTGCGCGACGGCAGCGACGTGAGCCTGATCGCCACGGGCATCACGGTGCAGCTGGCGCTGCAGGCCGCGGCGCTGCTGGAGGCCGAGGGCATTTGGGCGCGGGTGATCGACATGCACACGATCAAGCCCCTGGACGAGGCCCTTGTCCTGAAAGCCGCCCGGGAGACCGGCTGCATTGTCACCACCGAGGAGCACAGCGTGATCGGCGGCCTGGGCGGCGCGGTGGCGGAATTCCTCAGCCTGGAATGCCCGGTGCCGGTGGTCCGCCACGGCGTGGAGGACGTCTTCGGCCGCAGCGGAAAGGCCGCCGAGGTGCTGGCCTACTTCGGCTTTACGCCGGAGGCGCTGGCGGAAAAGGCAAAGCTGGCGATCCAGAAGAAAAATCACTGATCCGAAGATCCGCGAAGGGAGGGAGAAGCGAAGTGAAGAAAGCGGTCCTGTTTCTGGCGCTGCTGTTCTCGGCGCTTCTCCTTTCCGGCTGCGCGCTTTTCGGAAAGACCGACGACTCCGGCCTTCGGGTGCTGGTGGAAGCGGGGGAGCACTATACCATTGAGGTCGGCTATGTCTCGGTGGAACCGGGAGAGACGGCCTCTTTTCTGATCAAGACCGATCGGGACTGGTCGGTCACGGAGACAGACTATCGCGGCGAATACCGGCTGACGCTGACAGGAGGCCTGACAAAGCTGGAGCTGCTGGACGTGCAGGTCCCCACCCGCGTGCGTCTGACCCTCTCCCACGACGCCCGCACGATCCACTATCTGGCCAACGGCGGCAAGGGCCTGGACGGCGTGGGGGCGGAGGTCACCGAGAGCTATGATATCCGGGAGCACCGCCGCCCGAACGTGTCCATCGGCACGGACCTGTTCGCCCGGGAGGGCTTCACGCTCACCGGCTGGAACACGAAGCCGGACGGCAGCGGGCAGCGCGTCGGCCTTGGCAGCCGCGTGACGGTGGCCGACGAGCTGACACTCTACGCCCAGTGGGAGGAGTGGACGGACGCCGATCGCTTCACGTACAGGATCACGGAGATCGGCGCCACCGTCACGGGCTGCTTTGATACGGGGGAGACCCTCGTCGTCCCGGAGACGCTGGAGGGCGCCCCGGTCGTCGTCCTGGCCGCGGGGGCCTTCGCGGACTGCCCCGCAAAGACCGTGATCCTGCCGAAATCCATCCGGCGCATCGAGAACGGCGCCTTTGAAGGCGCCGCGCTCCGGGAGCTTCACTTCTTTGACAACATCGAGGTCATTGCCGACGCCTGCTTCCCCGGCTGCGAGGACCTCTCCACCCTCTATATCAGCGCCATCGAGGACCCCTACGGCTACGCCTTCCGCCGGGAGAGCGTGCTGGCGGACAAGTTCGATCTGCTGATCGACACGATGGGCCAGGACCGCATCATCTTTTACGGCGGCTGCTCCATGTGGTATAACCTCATCGGGCCGGACGTGCGGGAGGCCTTCGGGGAGCGGTACACCGTGGTCAACATGGGGCTCAACGGCGTTTGCAGCTCCCTGTTCCAGATGGAGCTCTTAAAGCATTTCGTCACGGAAAACGATATCCTCTTCCACACGCCGGAGATCTCCAGCGTCCAGCAGCTGCTGACCAACACGAGCCTGGGCAAGCACGAGGACAAGCTCTGGTGCGCCATGGAATACAACTACGACCTGGTGTCCCTGCTGGATATCCGGGCCTTTGACGGCGGCGTGTTCGACAGCTTCCGGGCCTATCTGGACAAGAAAAAGCCCGGCGGCAAGTACGGCGACGTCTATCACGACAGCAAGGGCTACGCCTTCTTTGACGGCGAGACCGGCTGCATCCCCTTTATCCGCACCCAGAGCGCCGACGAGCTGGTGGACAAGGTCGAGCTGGACCCGGTCTATCTCGCCGATCTGACCCGGCTGGAGGAGGAATACCGCTTCTTCACCGGGCAGGGCGTGCCGGTCTACGTGTCCTTCACCTGTGTCGACATGGACCGGGTGCCCGAGGAGCAGCAGGGGAACGTGGCGCGGATGGACGCCCTGTTCCGGGAAAAGTTCTCCGCCATGGAGGGGGTGACCGTCGTGGGACGGCTCGAGGATTTCCTCTATCACGACGAGGACTGCTACGACACGGTCTACCACCTGCTGACGGAGCCCGCCAGGCGCTGCACCGCCGTCTGGAGCCGGGACCTGACAGCACAGCTCCAAAAGGACGGCCGGTGGGAATAAGAATACCAATACCATCCCGGCGCACCGTGAAATGTGAGACCAAAGCTATCCAGGGGCGCACTGCATCTGCGGTGCGCCCTTTGCCATTTGTGCAATCAAAGCGCCTGTTTACGAAACTCGTTGGCATGGCGCAGTTTTTTATGTATAATCAAAACTGACAGAACAGAGAAAAACGGAGGTGCTGACGATGAAACAGCAGGCTTTCAATCCCTATCTTCCCTCCTGGGAGTACGTCCCCGACGGGGAGCCCCACCTGTTCGGCGACCGGGTCTATGTCTACGGCTCCCACGACGCCTTCGGTGCGCCGATCTTCTGCGTCAACAACTACGTGTGCTGGTCCGCACCGGTGGACGACCTGTCCGACTGGCGTTACGAGGGGGTCATCTATAAAAAGACCCAGGACCCCGGCAACCGGCTCGGCATCCGCGCCCTCTACGCGCCGGACGTGACCCGGGGGCCGGACGGCCGCTACTATCTCTACTATGCCTTCGACTTCCTCGGCGAGATCGGCGTCGCCGTCTGCGACACGCCGGCGGGGGAGTATCAGTTCTACGGCAAGGTGCACCACAAGGACGGGCGCGTTTGGGGCCGGAAAAGCGGCGAGCAGTTCCCCTTCGACCCGGGGGTGCTGACAGACGACGACGGGCGCGTCTGGCTCTACAGCGGCTTTGCGATCAAGGTGCCCTTTGTGGCCTCCCGCTTCCACGATCTCAAAAACGACGGCGGCGTGGTGATGGAGCTGGAGAGCGACATGATCACCATCAAGCAGGAGCCGAAGCTCCTCTTCCCGATCAAGGGCAGGGAAGGGGCTTTCCCCCACGCCTTCTTCGAGGCCAGCTCCATCCGCAAGCTGGGGGATCAATACTGCTTCGTCTATTCCAGCGAGCACAACCACGATCTGTGCTACGCCCTGTCCGACTATCCGGACCGGGACTTCCGCTACGGCGGGGTGCTGGTGGACATCGGCGATCTCTTCCTCGACGGCAATGAGGACGAGAGCCACGCGAACAACTATCTGGGCAACACCCACGGCGGCCTGCTGAACATCGGCGAGGACTGGTATATCTTCTACCACCGCCAGACCGACCGCAGCAGCTACGCCCGCCAGGCCTGCGCCGAGAAGCTCCAACGCAGCGCGGACGGCGGTTTTCTGCAGGCGGAGCTCACCAGCTGCGGCCTCAACGGCGGCCCGCTGCGGGGCAAGGGGACTTATGAAGCGCGCATCGCCTGCAATCTCTGGGCCAAGGGGCACGAGACAGGCCGCGTGGACGGCAAGAATCCCAAAAAGCGCCTGGAAGCCCATCCCTATTTCACCCAGACCGGCAAGGACCGGGAGGGCGACGGGGACCAGTATATCGCCAACATGCGCGACGGTGCCACGGCGGGCTTCAAGTATTTCGCCTTTGACGGCACCGAGGCGATGATCTCCGTCATGACTGGCGGCATCGCGGAGGGCGAGCTGCTGGTGTCCGACACGCCGGACTTTGCGCGCGTCCTGACCCACATTCTCGTCAGCACGAAGGGGCCGGCCGCGGAGGCGCGGGGACCCTTCTTCGTCGAAAAAGGCGTCCGGCCGCTGTATTTCCGCTTCGACGGCGAGGGAGCCCTTGACTTCATCTCCTTTACGATCCGGTAAAGCACTTTTGAATTACGGCGTTTCTGCGACTCGTATCATGTCGAAAGGCGGGGATCGCCCGGGATTCGCATAGCCATCGTAAGGAGCGTCAAATACACCGTGGAAAAATACGGCGGGCATCTGAACACCGGCGTTCGGGACGGCTGGTTCCGCCTGGAGATCATCATCCCGAAGGAATAAAACACCGACGGCCGCAGGGCTTTTTCACTCCTCTTTCCTTTTCTTCTCCCAGCGCTGCGCCGCAGAGTTTCCGCTCTGCGGCGCATTTCTTTTCCCGAAAGTGCAAAACAGGAAAGGAAAGCGGCAGATCGTGAAACCGGCGGGGCTTGGGAGAAAAGGGTGATAAAATCGGCAGGAAAAGAGGAGCGCTAAGGTTATGTTAAGGTTCCTCTGCTATTCTCTCTGACAGAGGTGATCGTATGGCTGAACAGACGCCGGTTTACCGGCATGAATGGAAGCACGAGCTGAGCTTCCAGGATTCTCTGATCCTCCGGCAGCGGCTGCGCGCCGTGATGGAGCCGGACATACACGCGGTGAACGGCAAATACTTCATCCGCAGCCTGTATTTCGACAATGGGAACGACAAGGCCCTGCGGGAAAAGCTCGACGGGGTCAACCGGCGGGAGAAGTTCCGCCTGCGCTACTATAACGGGGACCCCTCCCTGATCCATCTGGAGAAAAAGAGCAAGCTGGACGGGCTGGGCACCAAGTTTTCCGCCGATCTGACGGCGGAAGAGGCCCAGAAGCTTATCGACGGCGAGCTGGACTGGATGTTGGATACCGACCGGCCCCTTGTGCGGGAGCTCTACGTCAAGATGCGCAGCCAGGGCCTGCGGCCGAAGACCATCGTGGACTACACCCGAGAGCCCTTCATCTACCGGCCCGGAAACGTCCGTGTGACGCTGGACTATGATATCCGCAGCGGCCTGGGCTGCACGGACTTTCTGAATCCCCGGGCCGTCACCGTCCCCGCGGGGGACGCGCCGATCCTGCTGGAGGTCAAGTGGGACGCCTACCTGCCCGATCTGATCCGGGATATCGTCCAGCTTCCCGGGCGGCACGTCAGCGCCTTTTCCAAGTACGCACAATGCAGAATTTACGGCTGACGCCTCAACTGTCCAGCTCCTGCGGAGCTGAACAGTTGAAAAGAATCGCACCCCGCTGCGCGCACTCGCTTGCGTGAGACGCTCGCACACTTGCGGGGCGAGAAGTGTTTTTCCCGAGGTACACGCCCCCGGAAAAAACAGATTTCGAATGGTTTTTCGCTTTGCGAGGCGAAAAATCAGAGGGGAGATCCCCTCTGAACGCCCCCTTTTCCTTGCGAATCATGAACATTGAT
Organism: Oscillospiraceae bacterium; assembly: GCA_902775355.1. Classification (GTDB taxonomy): domain Bacteria; phylum Bacillota; class Clostridia; order Oscillospirales; family Oscillospiraceae; genus Limivicinus. Next base: position 56,046 of record CACYLY010000008.1, on the reverse strand, counting down.
AAAGGAGAACCGACTATGAGCTTTTCTGACATCTTCAAATCCAGCTTTCTGGAGAACGTGGCCAGCGTGAGCCTGCTGGACATGCTGCTGGCGCTGGTGCTGGCCTTCGGCGTCGGCATGTTCATCTTTCTGATTTACAAAAAGACCTTTGCGGGGGTCATGTACTCCTCCAGCTTCGGCGTCACCCTCGTGGCGCTGACGATGATCACCACCCTGGTGATCCTGGCCGTGACCAGCAACGTGGTGCTGTCCCTCGGCATGGTGGGCGCCCTGTCCATCGTCCGCTTCCGCACCGCCATCAAGGAGCCCCTGGACATCGCCTTTCTGTTCTGGGCCATCGCGGCCGGCATCGTGCTGGCGGCGGGCTTTATCCCCCTGGCCGTCATCGGCAGCGTGGTCATCGGCCTGATCCTGCTGGTCTTCGCCAACCGCAAGGCCCATGTCAACCCCTACATCGTGGTGCTCTCCTGCGACGACAAGGCGGCCGAGGACCGGGCGCTGACGCTGCTGAAGGAGAAAAGCGCGAAATGCGTCTGCAAGAGCAAGACCGCCCGCGCCGGCCAGGTGGAGCTGAACCTGGAGGTGCGGCTGGCGGACGACAACACCGATTTCGTCAACGAGCTGGCCGCCCTCGAGGGCGTGCAGAGCGCCGTGCTCGTCAGCTACAACGGAGAATACATGGGCTAAGGAGGCGCGGCCATGTCAACGCATAAGCATATCGACCGGATCTGCGTTGTCATCACGCTGCTCGCCCTGCTGATCACCGGCCTCTTCATGAACGGCGAGGCGCTGGGCCTCTCCGCTGCGGAGCGCACGATGGGCTATGAAAAGACGCTGTTCGACACCAGCCGCGTCCACACCATCGATATCGTCATCGACGACTGGGACGCCTTTATCCAGACGGCGACCAGCGAGGAATACACGGCCTGCAGCGTGGTCATCGACAACGAGGCGGTCAAGAACGTGGCGATCCGCGGCAAGGGGAACACCTCCCTGTCCTCGGTGGCCTCCATGGGCTCCCAGCGCTACAGCCTCAAGCTGGAGTTCGACCACTACGAGACCGGGAAGACCTACAAGGGCCTGGATAAGCTCTGCCTGAACAACCTGATCCAGGACAACACCTACATGAAGGACTACCTGGCCTACCGCCTGATGGCGGAGTTCGGCGCCGACGCGCCGCTGTGCTCCTATGTCTGGGTGACCGTCAACGGCGAGGACTGGGGCCTGTATCTGGCGGTGGAGGCCGTGGAGGACAGCTTCATGCAGCGCGTCTACGGCGGCGAGGGCGACCTCTACAAGCCGGACTCGATGAGCATGGGCGGCGGCGGCCCGGGCAACGGCCAGGACTTCAACATCGAGGATTTTGTCAATGAGAACGCGGAGGCCATGGGCTTCCCCTGGGGCAACAGCGAGAACGGCGAGAACGCGGAGAGCGCGGAAACGCCTGCCCCTTCGGAACAGCCCTCCGGCGAGGCCGGCAACCCGGGCGGCGGCGAGGCCAGCTCCGCAGGTGGAAACGAGGCCAGCTCCGCAGGCGGCGGTCCTGGGGGGGCCGGTCCCGGCGGCGGCCAGGGAGCGCCCTCCGGCATGCCCGGCGGCGGGGATCGCCCCTCGCCTCCCGGCGGAGACGGCGGCTTCCCCGGCGGAGACGGCGGATTATCCGGCGGAGGCGGCGGCTTCCCCGGCGGGGACGGCGGATTTCCCGGCGGAGGCGGCGGCTTCCCCGGCGGCTTTGGGGGCTTCGGCGGCGGCATGGGCATGGGCAGCGGCGACGTGAAGCTGCAGTATGCCGACGACGACCCGGACAGCTACAGCAATATCTTCGGCAACGCCAAAACTGCCGTCACCAAGGCCGATCAGGCGCGGCTGATCGGCAGCCTGAAGACCCTCAGCGAGGGAGAGAACCTGGAAGATGTGCTGGACATCGACGAGCTGCTGCGCTATTTCGTCGTCCACAACTACCTGGTCAACGGCGACAGCTATACCGGCTCCATGGTGCACAATTACTATCTGCATGAGGCGGACGGGAAGTTCCGTATGATCCCCTGGGACTATAACCTGGCCTTCGGCACCTTCCAGGGCAGCGACGCGACCAGCGCCGTCAACGACCCGATCGACTCGCCCCTCTCCGTCAGCGGCGACGGCACGCGCCCGATGGCCGACTGGATTATCCGGAACGAGGAATACACAGAGCTCTATCACCAGTATTTCGCGGAGTTCCTGGAAACGGTCGATATCACGTCCATCATCGACGAGACCTATGCCCTGATCGCGCCCTATGTGGAAAAAGACCCGACGGCCTTCTGCACGTACGAGGAGTTTGAGACGGGCGTTGCGACGCTGCGCAGCTTCTGCGAAAAGCGCACGGAGAGCGTCCTCGGCCAGCTGGACGGGACGATCCCCTCCACGGACGAAGGACAGCAGGCGGATTCCTCCGCGCTGATCGACGCTTCCGCGCTCACGCTCTCCGACATGGGCTCCATGGGCGGCGGCGGAGAAGGCGGCTTCCCGGGCGGTGGCGGCAATCCCTTCGGCGGCGGCCCCGGACAGGACGCGCCGCAGCAGGGGAGCGCTCCCGGAGGAACGGAGGCAAGCTCCGAGGGCAGCGAAGCCGGCGGCCCGGGCGGCGGGCCTGCTCCCGGTGGAAACGAAGCCAGCTCTGCCGGCGGTGAAGCGCAGCCCTCCGGAAACGGGACGGCGCCGGACCGGGAGAGCGGGGAGCGGCCCTCTGCGCCGGGCGAGCGGCCGAACGCACCCTCCTCCTCAGAGACCGGCACGAAAACGACCGACTGGCCGATCGTGCTGATCTGCACAGCGGTCCTGATCGGCGGCCTGCTGGCAGCCTTCCTGTACAAGAGAAGAAGATAAAAGAAAAAACCGGGGCGGTTCACTTCACATTGGTGGACCGCCCCTTTTTTCTTTATTTTGCTTTTCACGCGGCGGCGGGACCGGCGGCCCCTTGCGCCGCGATCCGCCGGGGAGCGGGAAAATGAGATTGCGCGGCAGAGAGGTTCATGATACAATGAATCATCGGAATTTGCGTGAGATCGCTGAAATGAAAGGTGGAAACGGCTATGAGAAAAACCAAAATCGTCTGCACCATCGGCCCCTCCAGCGAAAAGCCGGAGGTTTTCCGGGAGATGTGCCTGAACGGGCTGAACGTGGCCCGGCTGAACTTCTCCCACGGAACCCATGAGGAGCACCAGAAGAAGATCGACATGATCAAGGCCGTACGGGAGGAGCTGGGCCTGCCCATCGCCATCATGCTGGACACCAAGGGCCCCGAGTACCGCATCCGCACCTTCCGGGACGGGTCGATCACCCTGCAGGACGGGGACAGCTTCACCTTCACCACCCGGGAGATCGAGGGGGACGAATCCATCGTCTCCGTCAGCTACAAGGGTCTGGCCGAGGATCTGGAGCCGGGCGACCGGATCCTGGTCAACAACGGCCTGGTCATCTTCCGGGTGCTGGAGATCGAGGGCACGGAGATCCGCTGCGAGGTGCTCACCGGCGGCGTCCTGTCCAACCGCAAGAGCATGAGCTTCCCCGGCAAGGTGCTGCGCCAGACCTTCCTCAGCGAGCAGGACAAGGCGGACCTGCTCTTCGGCATCCAAAACGGCGTGGACTATGTGGCCGCCTCCTTTGTCTCCTGCAAGCAGGATCTGGTGGACATGAAGAGCTTCCTCAAGGCCAACGGCGGCGGGGATATCGACGTGATCGCCAAGATCGAGAACCAGTCCGGCGTGGACAATATCGACGAGATCTGCACCGTCTGCGAGGGCATCATGGTGGCCCGGGGCGACCTGGGCGTGGAGGTGCCCTTCACGGAACTGCCCGCCATCCAGAAGCATCTGATCACCAAGTGCCGCATGCTGGGCAAGCGGGTCATCACCGCCACGGAGATGCTGGAGAGCATGATCTCCAATCCCCGGCCCACCCGGGCGGAGATCAGCGACGTGGCCAACGCGGTCTACGACGGCACCAGCGCCGTGATGCTCTCCGGCGAGTCCGCCGCGGGCAAGTACCCGGTGGAGGCCCTGCGGGTCATGGGCGAGATCGCCGAGGAGACCGAGAAGCACATCGACTACATCGAGCAGTTCCGCACCCGGCCCTTCCTCATCCACAACCGGGTGGACGCCATCTCCCACGCGGCCTGCACCATGGCCATCGACCTGCAGGCCAAGGCCATCGTGGTCACCTCCCTCAGCGGCATGACCGTGCGTATGGTCTCCCGCTTCCGGGCGCCCATCACGATCCTGGGTCTGGCCACCGGCAAGCGCGCCTGGTACAAGTTGGCCCTGTCCTGGGGCGTGGTGCCCCTGCTGACCGAGCAGTTCCCCAACATCTCGGTGCTGTATTACTACGCCCTGAAGGCCGCCAGGGAAGCGCTGAACCTGAATTCGGGGGACACCGTGGTGGTCACCGGCGGCGACACCAACGGCAAGAGCGGCAACACCAACGAGATCCGCATCGAGACGGTGTGAGCCATGCCCGTTCAGCGTTACGTCGCCTTCGACGTGGAGACGCCCAACCGTTATAACAGCCGCATGAGCGCCATCGGCATCAGCGTGGTGGAGGACGGGCGCATCGTCCGGGAGTTCTACTCCCTGGTGGACCCGGAGCAGCCCTTTGACTGGTTCAACTCCCAGCTCACCGGCATCAACGAGGAGACGGTGTTCGACGCGCCAAGCTTTCCGGAGCTCTGGCCGGAGATCGAGCCGCTGCTGTCCTCGGGAGTCCTGGCTGCCCACAACGCCAGCTTTGATATCGGGGTGCTGCGCAAGTGCCTGGAGAGCTATGAGATCGCCTGGAAGCCCTATGTCCGGGGCGTCTGCACCGTGACCATGGGCCGCAGCCTTCTGCCGGGGATCAGCCACAAGCTGAACGACCTGTGCGAGCACTACGGCATCTGTCTCAACCACCACCGGGCCGACAGCGACAGTCACGCCTGCGCCGAGATCCTGATCCGGTATATGGAGAGCGGGGCGGAGCCGGAAAAGTATATCCGCAGCTATCGGATGGCCTGAGGCGGCGGGGGCGACAAAAATAGAATCATGGGCGGATCCGTATCGAAAACGGTACGGATCCGCCCAGTGTTTTACGCGATTCGGTCCGGAGCACGGGGCAGCGGGCGACCAAAGGTCGCCCCTACGGGCGCGGGATGGGCGGGCGCTTCGTGAAGCGCCCCTACGGCGGAAGCGCATGGCGGCGGGCCGCGTAGGGCGCGATGCCCTCATCGCGCCGTGAATCACGCACACGTGCGCAACGGCGGGCGACCACAAGGGTCGCCCCTACGGGCGTGGGACGGGCGGGCGCTTCGTGAAGCGCCCCTACGGCGGGGGGGCGCATGGCGGCGGGCCGCGTAGGGCGCGATGCCCTCATCGCGCCGTGGATCACGCACACGTGCGCAACGGCGGGCGACCACAAGGGTCGCCCCTACGGGCGCGGGATGGGTGGGGGCGCATGGCGGCGGGCCGCGTAGGGCGCGATGCCTTCATCGCGCCGTGGATTACGCACACGTGCGCAGCGGCGGGCGACCAAAGGTCGCCCCTACGGGCGCGGGATGGGCGGACGCTTCGTGAAGCGCCCCTACGGCGGAAGACGGGCGTGAGCACGGCGGGCGACCAAAGGTCGCCCCTACGGCAAGGAACGCAGCGCCAATGCGAAACGACGCCGGGCAATGCCCGGCGCTACGGGTCAACAGCGCGCGTCGGCGGGCTGTCGAGGGCGCCAGCCCCTACGGCGGGGGACGGAACGTGGATGCGGACCAGCGGGCGACCAAAGGTCGCCCCTGCGAAAAGGGACGCGGCGAAAATCGCCGCGTCCCCGCGTTTTGTGTTGTTGTTCCGGATCCCGCGGTTGCCTTCCCCGCGCACGGGGAAGGGGGACCGCTTGCGGTGGATAAGGTCCCCGCGAAGCGGATCCCAATTCCGAATTCCGAACTCCGAATTCCGAATTGTCAGTGGATCTCCACGTCGTGATACTTCAGCCAGCGCGTCAGGCGGATCAGGTCCTTGTTGTTGACCTTGCCGTCCCCGTTCACGTCCAGGGCCGCCTCGTCGACCGTCGTGGTCGGATCCTTCAGGTATTTCTGGAGGCGGATCACGTCTTTGTTGTTCACCGAACCGTCGCCGTTGATGTCGCCGGGGACATGGTCGGGGATGAACTCGGTCGCCACCGTCTGGCCCGGGGCGATCTCCAGGATATGACCGTTGATCTCGTAATGCACAAAGCCGTATTCCGAATAGTCGGTCTGTGCACCGTTCTGATAGGCGTCGATCACCAGGGGGCAGCCGGAGATGTCCAGCGTGTTCAGGCTGGGGACGTCATAGCAGCTCAGATAACGCAGGGCTTCCAGGCTCCCCAGCTTCAGGCTGCTCAGCGGGTTGTCGTAGCAAGCCAGCCGCTGCAGCGCGGGCAGCGTGCTGACGTCCAGAGCGCTCAGTTCACATTGGGAAACGCCGAGCATCTGGAGGGCGGTGTTTTTGCTCAGATCCAGCTCCGTCAGGGCGTTGGCGTCGCAGAACAGCTCCGTCAGGGCGGTGTTGGCGCTCACGTCCAGCTCCGTCAGGGCGTTGTCGTTGCAATACAGCTTTTGCAGCTCCGTGCAGGCGGAGACGTCCAGAGCGGTGAGCGCGTTCTCACTGCAGTACAGGCTCAGCAGGGCGGTGTTGGTGCTCAGATCCAGGCTGGTCAGGCCGTTCAATTCCACGTCCAGAAGCTCCAGCTGGTCCAGTCCGCTGATATCCAGGCTCGTCAACTGGTTGTAGGGGAGGGATACCGATACGAGGCAGACATTGTGGCTGAGATCCAGGGAGGTCAATTCGTTGCTTTCCGCATCCAGCACCGTCGCCTCGTAGAAGTATTCGATGCCCAGGAGCGAGCTGATCCTCTTGTCGACCACATCAATTTCACGGACGCTTTCGCACTCGAAATCCGTCAGGTAACCGTTGCGGTCGAGGTCAAAGTTCTCCGCCACGTAGGCGCGGAAAATCGGGTCGGGGAAGTGCTCCTCGTCCACGGGGATGCCGTCGTGGTCGGTGACGATCACCGTGTCGGGATCGACCCTCAGCCGATAACTGGTGTTGGGCGTGTACCAGATCCAGGCTCCGTTGTCATCCTCCCGGAAGGTGCCGTTCCGATAGGCGTTCAGCAGGATGGGGCAGCCGGTGATATCCAGTCTGGTCAGATCCGTTTGATAGCAGTCCAGGACGCCCAGGTTCTCGCTCTCGCCCAGGTTCAGCTCGGTCAGCGGGTTGTCGGCGCAAACCAGGATCGCCAGCTTCGTGTTGCCGCTCACATCCAGGCTGGTCAGCTCGTTTTTCTGGCAGTACAGGTATCTCAGATCGGGGTTCGCGGAGAGATCCAGCTCGGTCAGGCCGGTCTCGTCGCAGCTCAGATCGGACAGATGGGGAAGTCCGCTGAGATCCAGGCTCTTCAAGCCGCCGTTGCCGGAGCAGATCAGAATGGTCAGGCCCGCGGGCAGGCGGAGCGTGTCGGCGGTCAGCTGGTTCGCGTCGCAGTCCACGTAATAGAGGTGCTCCAGGGAAGACACGTCCAGCTCCGTCAGATTGCAGCCGTAGCAGTAGAGCTCCTCCAGCTCCGTCAGGTATTCGATCCCCTGCAGGGAGGTGAAGTCGTCGCCGGTGACGTCGACAGTGCAGGCCTCGCCGATCTCATCGGGCGTCAGGAGCCAGTTGCTGTCGGGATCGAACTCGTCGCGCACATAGGCGCAGAAGGCGTCGCAGGGGAAGTGCTCGGCGTCGATGGGAACGCCCTCCATGGTGTAATGGAGCGTGGCGTTATTCAGCGGCTCGTTGTAGCCCGCGACGGCCAGCTCCATCTCCCAGGCGTAGGGCGTGCCGCGGTACCACACGTCGGCCAGGGCCGTGCAGTGACCGAAGGCGGCCAGATCCACAGAGACCAGGCTCGCGGGCAGGGTCACGCTCTCCAGACCGCTGCAGTGGTCGAAGGCGTATTTCCCGATCTCCGTGAGGCCCTCGGGCAGATTGAGCTCCGTGACCTCGGTGAAGGTCACGAAGGCGCTCTTGCCCACAGATTTGACGCCCTCCTCGATGACGATGGCGGTGGTGTAAGGCTCCAGCCCGTACCAGGGGGTTTCCCAGTTGTTTGCAAAGTCGGGCATGGGCGCGTTGCCGGAGACGGTGAGCACGCCGTTCTGCCAGCTCCAGATCAGGCCGTTGGCCAGCACGCCCCCATTGGGCGCGCAGTGGAGGTTGGCGTTCAGCAGCGGCTCGTTGTTCGCCCCGATGTCGATCTGATTCCACTCGACCATCCGCCCCTCGTACCACACGTCCAGCAGCGCGTCGCAGCAGCTGAAGGCGCCCACGCCCACGGAGGTCAGGCTCCGGGGGAGGGACACGCTCTCCAGCGCGTCGCAGTGGTAGAAGGCGCCGGAGGGGATCTCCTCAAGCCCTTCGATCTGCAGGAACTGCAGGCTCTCGCAGCCGGAGAAGGCGGATTTGCCGACGCCGCCGTACAAGAGGGAGGCGGGCAGGCTCAGGTCGGTGAGGCTGCGGCAGCTGTCAAAGGCGCGCTCGCCGATGTCGGCCAACTGACCGTTGAAGTTCACGCTCTCCAGCGCGGTGCAGCGGTAGAAGGCCTTGTCGCCGATGCTCTCCAGAGAGTCCGGGCAGTTGAAGTTGAGCAGGCTGCTGCATTTTTCAAAGGCATGGTCGCCGATGGCGGTGATGCTGTTGCTCTTCCATACCTGGGTGACCTTGGACAGCTCCGCGAAGGCATAGTCGCCGATGTAGTCCACACCCGAGACTATGATGCCGGTGATCTGCTCCCGGTACTCATACCAGGGCTGGCCATAGGCAGAGGCGAAGTCGGGCATGGAGCCTGTGCCCTGGACGATGAGCTCGCCCTCGGAGTTGATCCACCACCAGATGTCGGCACAGAGCTGGCCCCGGTAGGGGACGTAGATCAGGGTCGCGTTCAGAAGCGGCTGGTTGTAGCTCTCGATGGTGATGGCGTTCCATTCGTCCAGGGTGCCGCCGTAGGAGACCTGCGTCAGACCGGAGCAGCCGTAGAAGGCGTACTGCTTCACCAGGGTGAGAGAGGCGGGGAGCCTCGCCAGTTCCAGGTTCGGGTCGTTGCGGAAGGCGTTCTTCCCAATGGTGGTAATGCCCTCCGGTACATCTGCCAGCATGAAATTGGGGCAGTCCCGGAAGCTGTCCTCGGGGATCGCCGTCAGGCTGCAGCCCTCGGCGAAGTCGGCGAACAGCAGGTTCGGGCAGCTCTGGAAGACGCCGTTGCCCAGAAGCTCCAGGGAGGCGGGCAGGGTCACGGAGTCGAAGCCGCAGCCCATAAAGGCCTTGTCGCTGATGTTCTTCACGGTTTCCGGCAGCACCACGTTCTGGCCGGGGAAGCCGGAGCAGCCCTCAAAGGCGCTCAGGCCGATGGTCACCAGGTTCGCCGGGAGCTCCAGGCTCTCGATCTGGGGGCAGAAGGCGAAGCTGCGGTAGCCGATGAACGTCACGCTGTCGGCCAGCTCCATGGTCTGCAGGCGGTTGAAGCCGAAGAAGGCGTAGTCGCCGGCGGTGGTGACGCCGTCCAGCACCCGGACGTGGAGGATCATGTCCTCGTAGTCGAACCAGGGCTGCTGGGTGGGTTCGGCGTAGTTGGGCATGGGGCCGCTGCCGCTGATGGTCAGAATGCCGTCTTCATAGGCCCAGGTGAGGCCCTCGCCGAAGCTGCCGGTTTCCGGCAGAACATGGAGCAGCGCGGCTGCCAGGGGCTCGTTGCCGGTCTCATTGACGTTCAGAGCCTTCCACTCGGTCAGTGTGCCGTTGTAGTACACATCGGTGAGGGCGGTGCAGCCGTTGAAGGCGTCGTGGTCCACAGTATAGGTGTCACCGGACGCGGGGAGCAGGCTGCTGGGCAGATATACGACCGTCAGACGGGAGCAGCCGTTAAAGGCGTAGAGTCCGATGGTCTGTATGCCCTCGGGAATGTCGATGCTCTCCAGCTTCGAGCAGCCCTCAAAGGCCCTGGCGGTGAGGTTGCTGTCTCTGAGGTTCGGGGAGACGTTGGCAGTCTGAAGCGACCTGCAGTATCCAAAGGCATAGACGCCGAGGAAGGTGACGGTGTCCGGCATCTGGATCCCGGTCAGGGAGATGCAGTTTTGGAAGCAGAAGTTGCCGATGCACCACAGACGGGGCGGGAGCTCCAGCTCGGTCAGCGAATTGCAGTTGGTGAAGGCGTAGTCGTAGATGGCAGTGACGGAATCCGCCAGCTCCACGGTGGTGAGGTTGGTCAAATCTTTAAAGCTGTATTTTGCGACGGTGGTCACGCCCGGCAGCACCCGGACGGTGTGGATGGCGTCGGCGGAGGTATGCCAGGGCCGCTCCGCGGCCGAGGCAAAGTCGTCCATGCTGCCGGTGCCGGAGATGGTCAGCACCCCGTCGCTGCTCAGGGACCAGGAGATATTCTCGCCGAGCTCGCCGCTGCTGGGGTTCAGATGCAGCTCCGCCTCCAGCAGGGGCTCGTTGGAGTCCTCGATGGTGATCCGGTCCCACATGGCCTGGGCCCCGTCATAGTACACGTCCGCCAGAGAATGGCAGGCGGAGAAGGCGCCCTCCCGCACGGTGAGTACGCTGGTGGGGATGGTGACGGAGGTGATGGCGGTGTCGGAAAAGGCGAAGGAGGCGATCTCGGTCATCCCGTCGGGCAGGCTCAGCGCGCCGTTCAGGCCGCTTCCGCTGAAGGCCGCCTCTCCCAGGGTCTGCAGCGTGGTGGGGAAGTAGACGGTGTGCAGAGCCGTGCATCTTGCAAAGGCCTCGTCCCCGATGGCGGTGAGGGCGGGGGTGCCGATGACGGACAGGGCGCTGCAGTTATAAAAGGCGCCGTTGCCGATGGTCTTGACCCGGGGCAGGCTGACCTCGGGCAAAGACGTGCAGCCCGCAAAGCAGTTCTCCCCAATGCCGGTGATATAGGGGATGCTCACATGGGTCAGGGCCGTGCAGCCCTCCAGGAAATGATCGGGAAGGGTACGGATATACAGGCTGGAATCCCCGCTGTTGCATACGAAACCCGTCAGAGAGGTGCAGCCGTAGAAGGCGTAGTCGCCCAGCTCCAGCATGTAGGGCGAGGTCGTAACGGACGTCAGGCTGGTGCAGCAGGCAAAGCAGTAGCGGCCGATGCGCTGGATGTAGTCCTTCTGCAGATAGATGCTGCTCAGATTGGTGCAGCCGTAAAAGGCGTAGTCGCCCAGAGTGTGGGGGCCGGCGGCCAGGTCCACCGTCTCCAGGGCCGAGAAGCCGCAGAAAGCGTTGTCGCCCACATAGCCGTAGAAGCCGGAGGAAAACTGTACCTTCTTGACTTCATCCCGGTAGGCGTACCAGGGCTGCTCCCCGGCGGTGTCAAAGTCCCACATGACGCCGCTGTTGGGACCGGAGATGTAAAGGGTCTCGCCGTCAAAGACCCAGTTCATGTAATCGCCGCACTTGCCCCGGTCGATGGCCTCGTAGTGCTTGGTCGGCCAGCTCAGCTGCAGCACGCAGGTCGCATCCACGTCGATGGCGTCATATTCCGCCTTGGTGCCCTCGAAGAACAGATCGCTGCCCGTGCTCAGACTGTTGTTGAAGGCGTAGCGCCTGATCTGGGTCAGGGTGTTGGGCAGGTACAGGTTCTGGATCGTGATCCCGTAGAAGGCGAAGTCTCCGATAGAGGTGCAGCCCATGCCGATGCGGACGTTCTCGATCGCGTCCTTGTGATCCTCCCAGGGACGGTTGGACATGCCCCAGTTCGTATACATCTCGCCGGTGCCGCTGATGTACAGGGTGTTGTCGCTTTCGTCAAAATACCAGGTCAGATTTTCGCCGCACATCCCGTCAGGCTCGCAGTTCAGCTGGGCGTTCAGCAGGTCTTCGTTGCCCTCGCCGATATTGGGCAGCATCAGGTGGACCCACTCGCTCAGCTTGCCGTGAAAGTCCACGCTTTCAATCTTGGGGCAGTTCTTGAAGGCGTCATTTCCGATGCTGAACCCCCACATGCCGGCAGGGCCATAGAGCTCCACGTTCTTCAGCTTGGCGCAGTCCTTGAAGGCGCTGCCGCCGATGGAGCGCAGGCCCTCGTTGAAGACGGCGTACTGCAGATCCCCGCAGCCCTCGCAGGCATTGGCCATCACGTACTGCATGGTAGACGGCGTGTACAGGGACTGCAGACCGGAATTCTTGAAGGCGGAGCTCCAGATCCTGGTCAGGCCCTCGGGCAGCGCCACCGCGTACAGCTTGGTGCAGTTTTCAAAGCAGCTCATGGGGACCGAGCCCACGGCGGCGGGGACATAAGCCGTGGTCAGGTTCGTGCAGCCGTAGAAGGCGCCCACGTCCAGACTGGTCAGGGTGCCGGGAAAATTATAGGCGGCCACAAGCCCGGTGCAGTCCTTGAAAGCGTAGGAGCCGATCTTCTCGAGGTTCTTGGGCAGGATGCCGCCCAGCTCGCCGAAATTCTGGGTCTTGCCCAGACCCGAGCAGCCCTCAAAGGCGTGGTCGCCGATCTCGTACACGGAGTCGGCGAACTTGAATTCGTTGGCTCCCATCCCGTAGAACCAGTAGTTGCCGATGCGGGTGATGCCCGAGCCCACTTGCACGGTGTGGATCTGGCTCCGGTATTCGTACCAGGGGGCCGCGCCGCCCTCGCTGAGATCGACGTTCTCGTAGGTGGTGTTGGCAGCGCTGATGTACAGGGTCGTGCCGCCGCTGCTGCTCTCCACAGACCAGGAAATAGTCTGTGTGAGCTGCCCGGAGGCGATGATCTCCTGGGGCTCGTCTCCCGGCTGGGGCAGGGCCTCCGGGTCCTCGCCCTCCAGGGGCGTCAGGGGTTCCGGCTCCTCCTCGGGCTCCTCGATGGGTTCCGGGTCCTCTCCGGGCTCCTCAGCAGGGGCGGGCTCCTCGATCCCGGGCTCCTCGGCGGGGGCCGGTTCCTCCGGCTCCTCGGCCAGGGCCGCGGTCGGGAACAGGCTCGCCAGGAACACCAGGACCAGGAGAATACTCAACAGACGATTCATGCGCTTCATGCTCGTTTCCTCCTTCGTCAGATGTTAGACATATCTACCTATATGTATTTATACAAATCCAATATAAGTGTATCATAGAATCGTTCCTATGTCCAGAGAGAATAATGACAATTTGGAAACAAAAACGGCGCGAGCGAGGGCTGGGGACCCTGTCATCTTGAGCGAAGCGAAGCCAAAAGATCTTTCCCCGCAGCGCCGTGCATCTTGTGTTGCGGAACAAGGCCTCGTATCGCCGAGCATCGCTCGGCGTTCCTTCGTCCCGCCGATTCGTTCCGTTTTCGCCGAGCGATGCTCGGCGCTGCGGGCGCGTTGCGCATCGGCGGGCGCGCCAAGGCTTCCCTTTGAGGGGAAGGCAAAGCGGGGGACGGGGCCACGCCGAGCGATGCTCGGCGATACGGGGAGAAAGCCCTGTCCGGCGGCTGAACCGAGACTTGTAAAACGGCGCGGGATGGGGTAGAATGCGAGTAGTAACGCAAACTCACGCTTATTGGTAACGAAAACGTTACTATGCGGAGCCTTTATTTTCACCAAACAGGGGAGTGTGCCATGGACAAACGACTGGAACGCATCCTGCCCCGGGTGCAAAAGCCCGCCCGCTATACCGGCGGGGAATACAATCAAATCATCAAGAACAAGGACGAGGTGGACCTGCGCCTGGCCTTCTGCTTCCCGGACACCTATGAGATCGGCATGTCCAACCTGGGCATGAGCATCCTCTACGAGACCATGAACAGCCTGCCCTTTGTGTGGTGCGAGCGGGTCTTCGCCCCCTGGGGGGACATGTATGAGGAGATGAAAAAGGCCGGGATCCCCCTCTATGCCCTGGAGAGCGGCGACCCGATCGGGGACTTCGACTCCCTGGCCTTCTCCATCGGCTACGAGATGGCCTATACCACCGTGCTGGACATGCTGGACATGGCCGGCATCCCCCTGCGGACGGCGGATCGGCCCGGCCTGCTGCCCCTCATCTGGGCCGGCGGCACCGCGGCGGTGAACGCCGAGCCCATGGCCCCCTTCATCGACCTCTTCGTGGTGGGCGAGGGGGAGGAGGCGGACAACCAGGTGCTGACCCTGCTGCACCGGGCCAAGCTGGAGGGCTGGAGCAAGCACGAGTTTCTGGTGCAGGCCGCCCGGATCCGGGGCGTCTACGTCCCCAGCCTCTACGACGTGAGCTATAACGACGACGGCACCGTGGCCGCCGTGACGCCCAGAGACGGAGCGCCGGAGCGGGTCACCAAGGCCATCGTCAGCGATCTGGACGCCGCGCCCTTCCCAACGAGGCCCATCGTGCCCAGCACCGAGGTGGTCCACGACCGGGTGAGCCTGGAGCTCTTCCGGGGCTGCCCCCGGGGCTGCCGCTTCTGCCAGGCGGGGCACGTGTACCGGCCTCTCCGGGCCAAGAAGCCCGAGACCCTGATCCGCCAGGGCATCGAGGCCCTGGAAAACACCGGGGACGAGGAGGTGACGCTCCTCTCCCTCTCCACCAGCGACTACCGGCAGCTCCCCGCTCTCTGCGACGGGCTGCTGGAATACTGCGAGCCCAGGAGCATCGGCCTGTCCCTGCCCTCCCTGCGGGCGGACAACTTCTCCATGGAGATCATGGAGCGGATCCAGAAGGTGCGCAAGAGCGGCCTGACCTTCGCCGTGGAGGGGGGCAGCCAGCGCCTGCGGGACGCGGTGAACAAAAACGTCACCGAGGAGGACGTGCTGCATACCTGCTCCATCGCCTTCGCCGGCGGCTGGAACACGGTGAAGCTCTATTACATGCTGGGCCTGCCCACCGAGACCGACGAGGACATCCTGGGCATCGCCGAGATGGCCAACCAGATCCTCCACTGCTGGCGCATGAACGCCAAGAACAAGAACCGGGGGGTGCGCATCACCGTGTCCACCTCCTGCTTCATCCCCAAGCCCCAGAGCCCCTTCCAGTGGGAGGCCCAGATCCCCCTGCCGGAGTATCTGCGGCGGGTGAATCTGCTGCGCGCCTCCATCACTGCCAAGAACGTGACCTACAACTGGCACGACGCCGAGACCAGCCTCATCGAGGCGGTGCTCTCCAAGGGAGACCGCCGGGTGGCGGACGCCATCGAGGAGGTCTGGCGGCAGGGCGGACGGCTGGACGCCTGGACGGACTATTTCTCCTTTGAACGCTGGATGGCCGCCTTTGCAAAATGCGGCCTGGACGTGGACTTCTACGCCCACCGGGAGGCGGGGAAGGACGAGGTCCTGCCCTGGGATCACATCGACGTGGGCGTGCGCAAGGCCCACCTCTGGAGCGAGCGGGAGAAGTGCTACCGCTCCGAGCTCTCGCCGGACTGCCGGCACCAATGCGCCGCCTGCGGGGCGGCCAGGCTCCTGGAAAGGGGGTTCACCTGCGATGAGCGATAAGCTGAGACTGCGCTTTGAAAAGACCGGGCGGGCGGTGTACATCTCCCACCTGGACCTGATGCGGACCCTGCAGCGCTCCTTCAACCGGGCGGGCCTGCCGCTGAAATACTCCGAGGGCTTCAATCCCCATCCCCAGATCGCCATCGCCCTGCCCCTCTCCGTGGGGACGGGGAGCCTCTGCGAGATCATGGACTTCAAGCTGAAGGCCGAGGAGACCCCGGACCTGGCGGCGCTCCCGGAGCGGCTCAACGCCGTGCTGCCCGAGGGGATCCGGGTCACCGAGGCCTACGGATTCACCCGCAAGGTCGCCGAGCTCAAGTGGCTCCATGTGGAGGGCTTCTTCGAATATGACCGGCGAGACACCGGGGAGATGGCCGCGCGGCTCAAGGACTTCTACGCCGGCGCGCCGGTGGTCATCACCAAGAAGACCAAGCGGGGCCTGGGGGAAACGGACATCCGTCCGGGCATCCGGGAGATCCGCTTCGAGCCGGGGGACAAACAGGTTGACATAACAACAATCCTTTCCGCCCAGGAGCCGACGATCAACCCGGAGCTGCTGGTGGAGGCCCTGCGGCAGCTGCGGCCGGAGCTGGCCCCGGACTTTGCCAAATTCACCCGCATCGAGACCTACGACGCGGCAATGCAGGTATATCGGTAAAGGCGAAAAGCCGTAGGGCCGAGCATTGCTCGGCCGGGATCTCGGCTGCAAACAAAGCGGACGAGCGATGCTCGTCCCTACGGAGGAAAGCCATGAAACGAATCGCTTTTTTTCAGAACGACCTGGGGGTGGGCGGGATCCAGAAGTCCATCGTGAACCTGCTGCGGAATCTGGACTATTCCCGCTTTCAGGCGGATCTCTATCTCTCTGACAAAACGGCGTTCTGGACCGACGATTTCCCCAAGGAGCTGAACATCCGCTATCTGAAGCCGCTGCCGAGGATCTGGTCCTTCCTGCCCTTCGATCTCGGGAAAAAACGGGTGGAGACCGATCCTAAATTCCGGGAATGCTTCCCGGCGAATGTGGAATACGACCTGGCGGTGGACTTCAACTCCTATCAGTTCTCCTGCGCCGTGGGGGCGCTGACGGTCCCGGCCAAAAAGCGGGTCATGTGGATCCACAACGACGTGCGCATCAAACTGCAGAACGAATGGAAGTACCGGGTGCTCTGGAATGCCTTCAAGGGCAAGTTCAAGTATTACGACGGCTTTGTGCCCGTGTCCGGGGCCCTGGAGGAGCCCTTCCGCGCTATGTCCGGCGTGGAGGATAAACCCTTCACCGTCATTCAAAACTATATCGACGTGGGGGAGATCCATCGGAAAATGGCGGAAGAATGCCCGGATCTGGAGATCGACGAAAGTTGCATGAACTTCGTTGCCCTGGGGCGGCTCTGCCACCAGAAGGGCTATGACATCATGCTGGACACCTTTGCCGAGGCTCTGAAGCGGCGGGACGGGCTGCGGCTGTATATCATCGGGGACGGGCCGGACCGGCAGGCCCTGGAGGAGCAGCGGGAGAGACTGGGCCTTGCGGACAAGGTCACATTTCTGGGGAACCAGCCCAATCCCTACCGCTACATGGCCCGGATGGACGCCTTTCTCTCAACCTCCCGCTACGAGGGCCAGCCCCTGAACATCATGGAGGCCATGGCCGTGGGTCTGCCCCTCTACTGCGCGAAGAATCTGGAGCAGTACAACGAGGGCCTGCAGGGCTACGAGGACCTGGTCCCGGCCCTGGCCGCGGCCCAGAAGGCGGAAAAGCGCCCGGACGATCTGGCCGCCTACAACGGGGAGATCCTGCGGCGGATCGGCGAGCTGGCGGGAGAATAGAGAGAGAACAGTGAACAGTGAACGGTGAACAGTGAACAGTGAACAGAGAACAGTGAACAGTGAACGGAGAACGGAGAACGGAGAACGGAGAACGGAGTCTTTTTGCTTTGAGAGAGCGGATGGGAAAAACACAAAAAAACACTTGCAATCCATAGAAAGCTGTGCTACAATACTACAGCTTGCGCGGAGGATCTCTTCGCGCGCTTAGAAAGGCGGTCCGCTGCCGCGCCTGGGTTGAGAGCCAGAGCCTCCGGTATTGAACGTCTAGATGAAAGAGGATCGAACTATGGAGGCAACCGTGAGCGTACCCAGGCTTTCGAAGGCACCATCATTGCCAAGAAGCATGGCGGCATCAACGAGACCATCACCGTCCGCCGCATCTCCTACGGCGTCGGCTGCGAGAAGGTCTTCCCGGTGCACTCTCCCTCCATCGTCTCCGTCACCACCGTCCGCAAGGGCAAGGTGCGCAGAGCCAAGCTGTACTACCTGCGCGACCGCGTGGGCAAGAAGGCCAAGGTCAAGGAGCGGCTGTAATTTGTGCTCATGTTTTATGGCGTCTTCCGTCGGAAGGCGCCATAAAACTTATGGGGGAAAAGGAATGAACAAGCAAAAGTCCCGCCTGGGGGACAGCTGGCTGCTGCTACTGATCGCGGCCCAGCCGCTGCTGGACACCCTGGCCTACTTTACTCAAAATAAAAACGGCACCGTCTCCGGCTATATCCGGCTGGCCCTGCTGCTGGTCCTGCCGCTGCTGGTGCTCGTCAGGGCGGAGCGGAAAAAGCCCTATTTCCTGGGCTTTGCCGTCATCGGCACCTTCTGCCTGCTGCATGTGCTCAACGGCTTCCGCGTCGGCTACCGGAACATGGCCTACGATCTCCGCTATATGCTCAGCGTGGTCCAGACGCCGATCCTGGCCATCAGCTTCATCTGGTACCTCCGGCAGGCCAAGACCCGGGAGCAGGCCTGGCGCGGCGTGCTGACGGCGGCGGCGATCATGGCCGTCTCTGTGCTCGCGGCTTACGTCACCGGCACCGGCAACGTGACCTACGGCGAGGGCCTGGGCTACAGCGGCTGGGTCATCGACGACAACCGCTGCGCCAACAGCATCCTGCTGGTGACCCTGGCCACCTTTGCCATGGGCTGGGCCGTGAAGACGGAGCGCAAATGGCTCTCGCTGGCGGTGCCCTGCGTCATTGTCACGCTCTTCCTCACCAACGGCACCAAGGCCTGCTACTTCTCCATTTTCGCCATTTTTGGCGCCTACGCGGTGTATCTGGCGGCGGAAAAGCTGCTGCTGAAGCGGAAGCTGAAAAAGCTGCTGCTCATCCTTCTGGTTCTGCTGATGATCTTCTCTGTGGTCATCTACCCCTGGACGCCCCGCTGCCGGGTCAACCAGGAACTGGCGAAGAAGAACACCCAGGGCGAGATCGAGGCCACCCTGCTGGAAAAGGGCATCGACATCACGGACATGAGCTTCGAGGAGCGCTACAACGATCCGGTGGTGCGGGAGGTCTTCGAGTACTACTACTGGCAGTATCTGGGCGCCCTGCCCGATCTCATCGACCGCTTCGGCATGGACCGGGTGCTGCGGCTCTACCGCATGACCACCGACGTGGGGCGGCTGATCGACACCCGGGTCATGGAGCGCAGCTACGCCCGGCTCATCTGGCAGGTGGAGACCGACGGACTCACCCGGCTGGTGGGCTTTGAGGCGGCCCAGGTGGGCACCGACGGCAAGTACGACATGGAGAACGACTGGCCCGCCCTGTTCTTCTACTACGGCTATGTGGGCTTCGGGCTCTACGTGGGCTTTGTGCTCTGCTTCCTGCTCCGGATCGTCCGGAGGCTGCGGAAGGACTTCAAGGGCAGCATCACGGCGGAGAACTTCACCCTGGCCCTGGTGCTGGCCCTGCAGCTGGGCCTGGCCCAATTCTCCGGCGCCCTGGTGCGGCGGCCCAACGTGTCCATCTACTTCGCGCTGATCCTGGCCCTGATCTGGTACCAGACCCGGGAGGAGGAAGCGGCATGAAGCTGAGCGTCATCGTGCCCGTCTATAAGGCGGAGAAGACCCTGCGCAAATGCGTGGACTCCCTGCTGGCCCAGACTCTGGGGGATCTGGAGATCATCCTGGTGAACGACGGCTCCCCCGACGGCTGCCAGGCCATCCTGGACGACTACGCCGCCCGCTTCCCCGATACCGTGCGCACGAAGACCGTGGAAAACGGCGGCCAGGGCCGGGCAAGGAACTTCGGCATCGACATGGCCCGGGGAGACTGGCTGGGCTTTGTGGACAGCGACGACTGGGTGCTGCCGGAGATGTACGAGAAGCTGATCGCCGCCGCCGAAAAGGAAGGGGCCGACGTGGCCGTCTGCGACACGCTGGAGTGTTATGAGGACGGCGGGACCCGGCTGCTGCGGGCCTGGCGGGAGGGCAGCGCCCTGGCCGCCGCGGGCTCCAGCTGCGACAAGGTCTTTCGCCGCAGCCTCATCGGCGATCTGCGCTTTCCCGAGGGGCTCTGGTACGAGGACTTTGCCTTCTCCGCCCTGGCCCTGAGCCGGACGGAGAGACTGGCGCGCGTCCCCGAGACTCTGTACTGCTACCGGATCGGCCACCCCTCCACCATGCACAACGACAACGCCCGCAAAAACCTGGACCTGCTGGCGGTGCTGGACCTGCTGCGGGGGCCCATGGAGGCCGAAGGCCGCCGGGAGGACTATGAGTCTCTGGTGCTGAATCACGCTCTGCTGGACGGCGTCAACCGGCTCCGGCGACAGAACGGGAGCGATAAGGAAAACGTAATTCGAGAAATAAGGAATTATATTAACCGACAGATCCCCGACCTGGGCCGCTGCGCCGCATTCAAGGCCGAGAGCGCGAAGCGGCGGCTGGTGATGCGGCTCAACTATCACGGGCTGGACAAGGTATCGGCAGCCCTACTGAAGCTGAAAAAAGGCTGAATATCCAAGTGAAGATGCATGAAAAGGCGGGAGCAATCCCGCTCTTGAGACTGTAGACAAAGACCGAAGACAGCGTATCGACACGCATGGGGGGATTGTGAAGGGGGGAGGGTATGCCCCCCTTCACGTTCAATCCAGCAAAAATGGAAACTTTTTCGGAAGTTTCCATTTTTGTCTCCCAAGCTGTCGACACTTTGTCGACAGCTTGAAGGGCGGGAGCAATCCCGCCCTTTCCGATGGGAAACAATGTGGGTGCTGTGTCATCTTGAGCGGAGGCGAAGCCGGAGTCGAAAGATCTTTCCCGCAGCGCCGAGCATTGCTCGGCGAGGTCCGCACGAGGGTCGCCGAGCGATGCTCGGCGCTACGGGGACAGCCGCAGATCGGCGGGTGACCGCAAGGGCGGAGCGAAGCGGAGGGCGCCCCTACGACGGGAGACGAGTGGCAGCGCGGATCGGGCGGGCGCTTCGTGAAGCGCCCCTACGGAGGAGGCGAGTACTCCGCGTAGGTCGCGATGCCTACATCGCGCCGTGGATCATGCACCGAGAGGGGGCAACGGCGGGCCGCCGAGGGCGTCGGCCCCTACAAGCTTGGACGAAGCGTCGGCGCGATCTACGGGAGGGGGCAAGCCCCTCCCCTACGGCGTCGACGGGCGTTCACGCGTATTCGGTGGGACAACGGGCGCAGAACGAACGCAGGCGCGTAGGGAGCGATCCCCTGATCGCTCCGTAACAAAGCGTGAGCGCAGATCTACGGGCCGTCGAGGGCGTCGGCCCCTACAAAGGGGGACGGACGTTGGCACCTGACGGCGGAAAGAGAGAACGGATTGCCACACCAGCGTTGCGACGCTGATTCGCAATGACACAGTTGGCGCGTTGGCACGGAAAGGTGGGACGGTCAAGCTCCTTCTGTGGGCATTCTTCGGGTCGCTTGCTCGGAATGACGGCATGAGGAGATCGGGATGAGATGCTGATAGGTAAACAATAACAATAAAAACAAAAATTATGTAAACAAAACACGCGCTTGCCCCAAGCGGATCTGACCGAGAAAGTGGTAACCATAAAAATCAGATTAAACAGATTATGTAAACAAAATGCGCGTTTTCCCGAGCGGATCTGACCGAGAAAGCGGTAACCATAAGAAGTAAAACAAAAAATTATGTAAACAAAGCCTGTATAAACGCAGCCCCTGCGGGATTTACTCCGCAGGGGCTGTTTGGATGATTTTGCTTGCTTGCGCGAGAGTTTTGCTCTTGCTTGTGCGAGAGTTCCGCTCTCACTTGTTTTCGCGAGAGTCTCACTCTCGCTTGGTTTCACGAGAGTTCCACTCCCCGCTTGTCTACACGAAAGCTCGCTCCCGCTTGTCCGGCAGGGATCAGTCCTTGGGCTCGGAATCGTCCACCACGGACTCGAAGTCGGCGTCCTCCGCCTTCTCCTCCTTGACGGCCTCCTGATAGCCTTCCTTGACCTGGCTGACGACCTTGGCGGCCGCGTCCTTGACTTCGTGGAGCACGCCGGCGGCGGTGTCCTTGGCCTTCTGGCCGTCTTCCTCGGAGACGACCTTCACGACCTCGCCGTCGTCCTTCTCGATGTCGACCTCGCAGCCGAAGCCCAGGGTGCCCAGCACCGCGGCCAGAACGGCCCACTTGGCGGCGGCCAGGCCCACGACGGCGCCGACGACGCCCACGTTCACGGGGACGTTCAGCAGGACCTCGCCCTTGCGGCGGACGACGATCTTGGAGACGTTGCCTTTCTTCACCAGCTCTTTCAGCTTCTCAATGATGTTCTTGGTTTCCATGTTTTGCTCCTTTCTGTTCCGTGAGGGAACATGCTTCGGTGTTTTGTATTGTACACGCAGTTTGACGCTTTATCAATCCATTAGTTCCCAAATTGGGTTTTCTTATCAAAAAGTTCATAAATCGCCAGATAGGGGTCGGGAACCTCTCCCTGCCGCTCGCCCAGCTCCATCAGGGCCTTGCCGTCGGAGGCAGGCTCCCAGCGGGGGAGACCAGGGCCGTTGGGGTCGCCGGTCTTGCAGAAGTTGGCAAAGTAGGAGGAAAAGATCTCCGCCAGGGCCCGGTCGCTGTCGTCATAGAGCCTGGAGCCCGCCGGGATGTTCCCGTAGCAGTAGACCTCCTCGCCGCTGTGCCAGGGGCCCAGGCGACCGTTAGTCTTGCTGAACAGGTACTCGTAGCAGGGCACGCCCTGATCCGCCGCCTGCCGGGTCCAGCAGTAGTGGCCGTAGCCGAAGAAGTAGGCGGAATACATGGCGCTCCAATTGGCGGCGGCCTCCGCGTCGTCGGCGGCGGGGAAGCGGGCGAGAGCCTCGCCGGCATAGTCGCCGAACATGGCGGCCACCCGGCCCTCGTAGTTGTTCAGGCCGGTCCGGTCAAAGACCAGGAAAGCGCCCGCCTCGTCGGCGTTGAAGCCGTGGAGCAGGGCCTCCTCGTTGTGGATGCCCTTGCGATAGCTCTCATAGGGGGTCTCGGGCAGCACATAGCCGTCCACGCACATGTGGTGGTTGACGTCCGCGGCGGCGGCCAGGGTCTGGGCGTCCAGCTGCCGGAGCTCGGCGATGCTGGCGGCGCCGAAGCGCTCCCGGGTCTCCCGGCCCGTCTCCAGGGCCTCCTCCAGACTGCGGAAGGAGTGGGCGGGCTCCGGGGAATTGACGGTGGAGCTCTCCGCGATGGCCCGTCGGAACAGGCCCTTGGCCAGGGGAGAGGTGCACAGGGCGCTGACGCAGGCGGCCCCCGCGGATTCCCCCGCCAGGGTCACGTTATTGGGATCGCCGCCGAAGGCTTCGATGTTGTCCCGCACCCATTCCAGGGCCTTGATCTGATCCAGCAGACCGTAGTTGCCGGTGGTCCCGTTGGGGGATTCGGCCATCAGCTCCTCGTCCGCCAGGAAGCCGAAGACCCCCAGGCGGTAGCCCATGTTCACCACGATCACACCCTTGCGGGCCAGGCCCTCGCCGCTGTAGTCGGCGTACCAGGGCTGGCCGGTCTGCAGAGAGCCGCCGTGGATGTACACCAGCACCGGCAGGTCCTTCTGCGGGCCGGCGGGCTTCCAGATATTCAGATACAGGGCGTCCTCACTGTTGAGATCCCGGAAGTTGTCATCCAGGCGGATCTCATAGTCGTGGTAGCCGATGATTTGAGCCATGGAGCTGTACCAGGCGGGATTCTGGGGCTGCATGGACATGGGGGCGAAGGTATCCGCCGCCAGCACGCCCTCCCAAGGGTCCGGGTCCTGGGGCTCCCGCCAGCGCAGCTCGCCCACCGGGGGCTTGGCGTAGGGGATGCCGGTATAGACCTCCACCGCCCCGTCCGGGGTATAGACGCCGGTGAGCTGCCCGTCCCGCACGGTGATGATCTCCGTCACCTTCGCGTCCTCGGACACGGCGGGCCGCGCCTTGAAGGGGCCCAGGGTACCCTGGCCGATGGCCCAGAGCATCAGCGGCAGCAGCAGGAAGGCCGGCAGCCGCCAGATCCACTTTTTGCCCCAGAGCAGCTTGACGTTAATCGTTATGTAAACCAGGAAGACCACCAGGCTCTGGATCCAGCCGTGGACAGTGTTCTTGTTGATCTCCAGAAAGAAGAACCAGAAGAGGGCGATCAGCGCGGTGAGGATCCAGAAACCCAGGTGCAGCTTTTTCCTTGCTTTTTTTTCCATGTTCAGCGTTTCCTTTCAGAAGGATGGAAACAGCATAACACAAAGCGCCGCGTTTGCCAAGTCAGCGATCGGTCTCCAGATCCACGTCGCCGCTGCCGGTCTTGACCCGGCATTCCGCTTCGCCTCTGACGCCGCCCCGGGTGCGGACGCTACCGCTGCCGGTGTCCACAATGAAGTCCACGGGGCCGTAGACGCTGCCCTTTACGTCGCCGCTGCCGGAGCGGAAATCAAAGCTCTCGGCCGAAATCTTGCGCAGGGTGATGTCGCCGCTGCCGGTCTCGGCCTTGACGCTGCCGCTGCAGACAGTCTGGGTCAGCTTCACCTCGCCGCTGGTCGCGGAGATGACCAGGGAGCGGAAGGAGGATTCCTCCAGCTTGATATCGCCGCTGCCGGAGCGAAGCTGCCCGTCGCCGGAGCAGTTGAGGGCCTCGGCCTTCAGCTCGCCGCTGCCGCTCTCCAGCGTCAGGGAGCCGACGCTGCAGCCGCGCAGCTTGATGTCGCCGCTGCCGCTCTTGGCCGTCAGGGTCTCGGCGGAGAGCTCCTCCAGCCGGATATCGCCGCTGTGGGTCTCGATCGCCGCCGTCTCCCAGCTGAAGCCGCCGGAGGACCGGAAGTCGCCGCTGGAGGCGGTGACCGAGAGCGCCCGGTAGCTTTCCGCGGGCAGATAGATGCAGACGGGCAGGGTCTCCTCAAAGACGATCAGGCCGGAGCGGGCGTGGTCTTTCGTCTCCCTCTCCACGGTCAGGACGCCGTTTTCCACGCTGACTGAGCAGCGGGAGTACTCGTCCTCGCCGTAGACCACCCGGCAGCCGCCGTCCTCGGAGGGGAGCAGCTGCACGTCGGCGCTGCTCTCCGTGACGCTGAGGCTGTGGAAGGCCTCCGTCACGTCCACGGTCTTCTTTTCCTGCAGCCGGGCGTTGCCGGCGTCTCCCAGCAGCTGCTTCAGGTAGCCCCCGTCCCGCACGCCGGAGAAGACAGTCAGGACCAGACCGGCCACGATGCACAGGATCGAAAATATCAACAGTTTTTTATTGCCTTTCATGCTTTTTCCTCCTTCCGGATCAGCAGGGACTTCAGGCCCCGCACCATGGCTTTGCCCAGCATCACGGCCAGACGGCCCATGCCGACTACGGCAAAACCGAACAGGATCGCCAGGCCCGTCAGGACCAGGGCCGCGCCCAGGGCCAGCAGGAACAGCGGCAGTCCCGCTTTGATGATGAAATAGACGGCTGCGATGACGCCCGCCACGGCGGACAGGCCCAGGGCCAGGACCACCGCGCCCAGGGACAGCACCAGGGTCCAGACCACCAGATAGACGGTCAGCCCCAGGATGAGGACGGTGAGCAGCAGCGGGAACCACAGGGGAAAGCCCAGCACCAGCAGGATGATCTCCAGCGCGCCCATGTGCTTCTCTTTCACCCGGGCCTTGACCAGCTTGGGGATGGGCATGTCCATTAAAATGGCCTTGGCCGCTTCCTCCGGACTCTCCATGGAGGCTACCGCCTCCTCCTCGCTCATGCCGTCCTCGATCCGGTCGTCGATGCTCTCGGCGTAAAAGGCCAGGGAGCGCTCCCGGTCTTCCTCGGGCAGGCTCTGGAGCAGCTGCCGGATCTGTGCCAGGTAGCTTTCTTTATTCATTCGTGTCCCTCCTTCGTAACAAAACGATAGATGGATAGGAGCTCCTTCCACTCCCGCTTGAAATCCTCCAGCCGGGCAAGGCCCAGGGGCGTGATGGCGTAGTATTTTCGAAGCCTGCCGTTGTGCTCCGCCGTGCGGACGGTGAGACACTTGGCGCCCTCCAGCCGCCGGAGAATGGGATACAGGGTGGATTCGGACAGCTCCACATAGGGCTTCATGTCCTTGAGCATCTGGTAGCCGTAGGACTCCCCGTCCTGGATCGCCGCAAGGACGCAGGCGTCCAGCATACCGCGTTTCAGTTGAATGTCCATAGGATACCTCCCTTCGCGCAGTACTATACAACGCATAGTATTGCGTGTCAAGAGGTATTTGAAAATTTTTTTGAAAATCACAGGGAACAAAAAATCTCCCCCGAAGGGGAGAAAAGAGAGAACAGATAACAGTGAACAATGAACAATGAACAGTGAACGGGGGAAAGAGACTACGAACTACGAACTACGAACTACGAACTACGAACTACGAACTACGAACTACGAACTGCGAACTACGAACTGCAAACTGCGAACTGCGAACTAAACCCGCTTCCGCCGGACCAGGTCGTTGGCCCGCATGAGGACGTGGACGGCGCCGTAGGCGCGGCGGTCCATCAGCTTCAGGAGCAGGCGGTGCTGGGCGGGGAGCGTGGACAGATAGGGATTTTTACGCCAGTCGGGGAAGCTCCCGTTTAGATCCTCCAGCAGCTGGCGCTGCAGGGGGGACCTGGGGTCGGCCAGATTGACGCGCACCGTGGAGGCCAGCAGCTGGTGCTTCACAGCCATGATCTCCAGCTCCTGCGCAAAGTCGTCCAGCGCGCCCTGCTCCTCGTAGTCTTTCAGGACGATCTGCAGCGCGTCGATGATCTCCCGATTGCGGGAGGGGTTTTTGGCCCTGGTGATGGAGCCGGCCCGCTGCAGATAACGCAGCCAGGGCTTGTGCACCGCACGGATGGTCTCAGCCCGCAGGTAAAGCCGGGGGCATGTGGCCAGATCCTCGAACCACAGCCGCCCGGGAAAGCGGATACCGCTGTCCGTGAAGAGGCTGCGGCGCCAGAGCTTGTTGCAGGCGCTGGGCAGCTCCAGCAGAAGCTGACGATAGTTATCGAAAAGAAAGGAGCCCTCTCTCGCGCAGCCGGTCTGGTAATCAAGCTGACGCCCGTCCTCGCCCACGCAGAGATAGTCGAAGATCAGGATGTCGCAGGGCTCCCGCAGCTCCTCCAGCATTTCCTCCAGCGCGCGGGTGGCAAGGCAGTCGTCGCTGTCCAGAAAGAGCAGGAACTCGCCCTCCGCCGCCTCCAGGCCGGTGTTGCGGGCCGCGCCCAGGCCGCCGTTTTCCCGGTGGATCACCCGGATCAGCCCGGGGTGCTGGGCGGCGTATTCCTCGGCGATCGCCCCGGAGCGGTCCGGCGACCCGTCGTCCACACAGAGGATCTCATAGTCCTCCCGCCCGGGCAGCAGGACCGAGTCCAGACACTTCGGCAGATATTGCTCCACCTGATAGATAGGGATCACGACGCTGAGCCTGCGCATGGCTGCCACCTCCGCTTTCATTCATCTTATTGTATCATAGGGAACACGGCCTTGCAAGCGCAGAAAAGACTTGCCCCCGGCAAAGCTTTGGGGTATAATAACCTGTACGGTATTTTTTACTGATTCTTTTTATATCTATCAAGATGCCTCAGGGCGTCGGCTGCAGGAGATAAATATGAGCAAGAGCAAAAAGACAAAAGCCCAGGAAAAGGCCGAGCGGGAGGCCCTCAGCCCCGCGGAGCGGGGTCGGCGGGAGCTGTACGACTGGATCGAGAGCCTGATGGTGGCCCTGATCTTCTGCGTGATCCTGTTCTCCTTCGTCCTGCGGCTCATCAATGTCAGCGGTCCGTCCATGAACCCCACCCTCTACGAGGGGAACAAGATGCTGGTTTCCGACCTGTTCTACAAGCCCAAGGCCGGGGACGTGGTGGTCTTCAAAAACGTGGACGACAACAATGAGGAAAAGGCCCTGGTGAAGCGGGTCATCGCCACCGAGGGCCAGGAGATCAACATCGACTTCGAGCACGGCATCGTCTATGTGGACGGCCAGCCTCTGGAGGAGGAGTACGCCGCGGAGCCCATCCACAACAAGCTGGACTTCATCGGCCCCAAGACCGTGCCGGAGGGCTGCGTCTTCGTCCTGGGCGACAACCGCAACTCCTCCCGGGACAGCCGCGCCCGCAGCATCGGCATGGTGGACGAGCGGCTGATCATCGGCAGAGTCTACGCGGTGGTCTATCCCATCGACGCCATCAGGTGGGTGAAGTGATGGGAGACGGCGCCTACGAAAAAATGAATATCCAGTGGTTCCCGGGCCATATGACCAAGGCCCAGCGGCAGATCGAGCAGGATCTGAAGCTGGTGGACGCGGTGTGCGAGCTTTTGGACGCCCGCATTCCCCGCTCCAGCCGGAACCCGGATATCGACCGGCTGGCCGGGGACAAGCCAAGGCTCCTGATCCTAAACCGGATCGACCTGGCGGATCCGGCGGTCACGATGCGCTGGCGGCGCTTCTTCGAGGAGCAGGGCCGCGCCGTTCTGGAGACCGACGCAAGAAGCGGCAAGGGCGTGAAGGACTTCGTGCCCGCCGTGCGCAGGCTCCTCAAGGACAAGCTGGCGGATTACGAGGCCAAGGGTCAGGCGGGCCGCCCCCTGCGGGTCATGATCCTGGGCATCCCCAACGTGGGGAAATCCACCTTCATCAACAAGGTGGCCGGGCGCAAGGCCGCCGTGGCCGGGGACAAGCCCGGCGTCACCCGGGGCAAGCAGTGGATCAGCATCGACCGGGGCCTGGACCTGCTGGACACCCCGGGCATCCTCTGGCCCAAGTTCGAGAGCCAGGAGGTGGGGGAGATGCTGGCCATCACCAACGCCATCAAGGCCGACGTGCTGGACAAGGAGACCCTGGGCGCGAACTTCATGCTGCGCCTGCGGCAGTACTACCCCCGGGCCCTGGAGGAGCGCTACAAATTCAGTCCCGACCCCGCGGCCAACGGCTTTGAGCTGCTGGAGGAAGCGGCGAAGAAACGGGGCTTTCTGGTGAGCAGGGGAGAGTACGATCTCCTGCGCATGGCGAACACCCTGTTGGGAGAGTATCACGACGGCAAGCTGGGCCGTCTGAGTCTGGAGCAGCCGGATGAAGGATCTGTGGGAAAAGGAGAATGAGATCTTCGCCGAGGGCTTTGAAAGCCTCTGCGGCGTGGACGAGGCGGGCCGGGGCCCTCTGGCGGGACCGGTCTATGCCGCCGCGGTGATCCTGCCCCGGGGCCTGGTGATCCCCGGCCTGGACGACTCCAAGAAGCTCACGGAAAAGAAGCGGGAAGCGCTGTTTGATCAGATCTGTGAGCAGGCTCTGGACTATTCCATCGCCTTCGCCACGGTGCAGGAGATCGAGGAGCGCAACATCCTGGGGGCCACCATGCTGGCCATGAACCGGGCCATCGCCGGCCTGAAGACCAGGCCGGACCTGGCCATCATCGACGGCAACCGGAACAAGGGCATCGAGACACCCTCCCGCTGCGTCGTCAAGGGAGACGCCTGCTGCGCCGACATCGCCGCGGCCTCCATCCTGGCCAAGGTGAGCCGGGACCGGGTGATGCTTCAGTTGGCAGAGCAGTACCCGGAATACCATTTCGAGCAGCACAAGGGCTACGGCACGGCGCAGCACTACGAGGCCCTGCGGCAGTTCGGCCCCAGCCCGGTGCACCGCCCCAGCTTTTTGAGGAAAATGCATTGATGGACAAACAGAGTCTGGGACAATTTGGGGAAGAACAGGCGGCACGCTATCTGCGCCGCCGTTTTTATACGATCCTGGCGCGCAATTACCGCTGCCGCTTCGGGGAGATCGACCTGATCGCCAAACGGGGCGGGGTCCTGGCCTTCGTGGAGGTCAAGCTCCGCAGAGACGACGCCCACGGCGAGGCCCGGGAGTTCGTTACCGCCCGGAAACAGCAGCGGGTGCTGGCCGCGGCGGAGCTCTGGCTCAGCCAGAACGAGACGGCGCTGCAGCCCCGCTTCGACGTGATCGAGGTCTACGCCCCCCGGGGCACAGACGGCCCGGTCAGGATCAATCATATCGAAAACGCGTTTATGTGATCCGGAATGATCCGACGGCCCGTCGCGGGCGCTGATACTGATACCTGATAGAAAGGTCGATCAAGATTTCCGAGCAGAATTTGCGCCAGCCGAGGCGAAGGCCGCAGAGCATCATGGACAGATATGGTCAAGGCCTTCAACGAAGCTTGGCGCGAATTCTGCCGGAAAGATTCCGGGATTTCTATCAGATATCAGGATAAAATTCAAGGGCGGCAGGGATCTGCCGCGAAAGGAAAGAAAATGTCCAGGATCAACAAGTCGCTTCGCGCCGTGCCCAAGTGGATCTGGCTGCTGAGCGCGATGTTCCTCGTCATGCAGGTTCTGATCTGCAGGAACGTCTTCCCCATGGGAGACGACTTTATGTACGGCAGCTTCGGCCAGGAGGGCGTGTTTGCCCCGGTCTTCTCCTACTATCTGGTGGGAAACGGCAGATGGTTCATCAACATCCTCGATTCCGCGCAGCTGCTGTGGGGCCATGTTCCCTACCTGATCCTGACACCCTGGCTCCTGCTGCTCCTGGGCTTTCTGCTCTACCGGCTGGTCTGCCGGATGACCGATACCAGAAAGCCGGAGCTGTTCGCTTTCAGCCTGGGTCTGATCGCGCTGATCGACGTCCAGATGTCCCGGGAGAGCAGCTACTGGATCACCGGGGCGATGAATTATCTGATCCCGGCGCTGTTCCTCCTGGCGGCGATGATCGCGGCCCTGCGCCTGCGGGAAGAGGGCCTGAGCCGGAAGCAGACCCTGGGCTGGGGGACCTTGTGCGTGCTCTCCTGCCTGACCATGGAGCAGTACGGCCTGATGGCCTTCGGCTGGATGCTGCTGCTCTGGGGCGCCGAGTGCCGACGCAGAAGGGCCGTTCCCGGGAGATTCCTTGTGATCCTGCTCCTGTCCGCCCTGGCCCTGGCCTCGGTCCTGTTCGCGCCGGGCAATTTCGTCCGGATCGACTCCGCCGTGGGATGTGAGATCCCGCTGATCTTCAAGGTCAACGACCTGATCTGCTATGACTATTATTCCATGGTTTCCACGGCCTTCCTGGTCGTGCTGGCGGGGCTGTGCGCCCTGCGTTTCCTGCGGGAGCGAAAATGGATCCCGGCGGCGCTGTCGGCGGCGAACGCCCTGCTGCTTCTGGCCTTCCGCAACGCCTTTCTGCACGCCCGCTTCTCCTTCGTGTGCCTGAGCCTGCTGGCGTTTTTCCTGACGGTCGTTCCGGCGCTGATCGCGATCTTCCGGCGATACGGTACGATGTATCTGGTCACCCTGGCGGTCGTCGGCCTGGGATCACAGCTTATGCTGCTGGCCACGGAGCTCTGGGGCTTTCGGACCTCCTTCTGCTGGGTGCTGATCCTGATCCTGTTTATTCTGGTCTGGCTGAGTCAGCTGCCCACGCCGGAGGAAAAAATGGAGGCGGCGGGCCTGCTGTGCCTGGCCATGCACCCGCTGCTGGGCCTGTTCGCGATGGCCCTCTGCTGCCTCTGCCGGCTCCGGAAGCGGGGAGCCGCGGCGGCCCTGGCGATCCTGCTGCTGGCCGCAGTGCCCCTGGGCCTGCTCGACGAGGTCCTGGGCTATCAGGCGAACCGGGACGTTCAGCTGGAGATCCGGCAGAAGGCGGAGGACGCCGCAGAGGACGGCGCCGTTTCCGAGATCGTCCTGCGGCCCTACGACGAGTTTCTTTACGGCTGGAATTCCCCGCCGCTTTCGGAGTTTCACCAGCGGTATTACAAGAGCTATTACGGGGTCCCGGAGGCCGTTGACATCCGCTGCGAAGGGGAGCAGGCCGAAGGCTGACCGGGACGGATCGGCCGCGCGGAAAGAGCGCTTATGGAATTCGGAATTCGGAGTTCGGAATTCGGAATTAAGGGCTTGGGCTTTCGTTCCGCATTCCGAATTCCGCATTCCGAATTGTTCAGCAGGTCCCTCTGGGGCAGAAGGTGCCGCAGTAGGTCTCGCCCTTGGTGAGGGCCCGCTCGTTTTTCACCTTGATGTGCTCGGCGCTGCAGCGGCAGTCCACAGTGTTGTACTTGCAGGCGGTGACGTCGCAGCCCACGCCCGGATTGCGTTCTTTTTCCCCGGTGTTCATCGGAGTACCTCCTTTATTTTGATACGGTCAGTATTTGAAGACTCTGCGGTTTTTATACGGAGATACGATATGGCCCTCTATGCGATCGGTGATCTGCACCTGTCCCTCGGCAGCGACAAGCCCATGGACGTGTTCGGGGAGCAGTGGCAGGATCACGCTCAAAAACTGAAAAACGGCTTTGCCTCCCTGGGGCCGGAGGACCTGACGGTGCTCTGCGGCGACCTGAGCTGGGCCATGAGTCTGGGGGAGGCGGAGGCGGACTTCCGCTTCATCCACGAGCTGCCCGGGAAGAAGCTCATCCTCAAGGGCAACCACGACTACTGGTGGAGCACCGCCGCCAAGGCCTACCGCTTCTTCGGGGAGAAGGGCTTCGACAGCATGCAGATCCTCCACAACAACAGCTATGCCTGGGGGGACCTTGCCCTCTGCGGCACCCGGGGCTGGTTTTACGAGGAGGAGACCGGCGGCGAGCACGATAAAAAGATCATGCGCCGGGAGATCCTGCGGCTGGAGGCCTCGCTGCAGGCGGCGGGGGAGCGGGAGAAGCTGGTCTTTCTCCACTACCCGCCCATCTACCAGAAATACGAGTGTCCGGAGATCCTGGAGCTGCTGGAGCGGTACCGGGTGAGGCTCTGCTGCTACGGTCACATCCACGGCAAGGGCATTGCTTCCGCCTTCAACGGCTGGCGGGGCTGCACGGAATTCAGGCTCGTCTCGGCGGACGCGGTGGCTTTTCGGCCCGTCAGGATCACGGACTGAGGAAAAAAGCCGGAATATTCAAGAAAAAGACATTGATTTTGTCGCGGGTTTCTGATAATATAAGACGCTGTGTCATTCACAGGACAGAAAGCGTAAAGGAAACGCTTTATCACGAGCGATTCGTGATCAGAATATAGGAGGAAAGCAGCATGATTCTCAAGAACGTGGAAAAGAAAGAAAACAACGCCGCCCTGTTCATGGTGGAGTCCGACGCCGCCGAGTTTGAGGCCGCCGTCCAGAGCGCCTACCTGAAGAATAAGAAGAACATCAGCATCCCCGGCTTCCGCAAGGGGCATGTCTCCCGCGCCATCGTGGAGAGCTTCTACGGCAAGGAAGTCTTTTATCAGGACGCCATGGACGAGCTGGCTCCCAAGGCCTTTGAGCTTGGCGTCAAGGAGGGCGAGCTGAAGATCGTCGGCCAGCCCGCCATCAACAACGTGGAGGTCACCGAGGAGCGCACCGTGCGCTACACCTTCTCCGTCACCCTGTATCCCGAGGTCACTCTGGGCCAGTACAAGGGCCTGAAGGCCCCCAAGGACGTGACCCAGGTCAGCGAGGAGGAAGTGACCGAGGAGCTGGAGAAGGCCCGCAAGCAAAACGCCCGCAAGGTCTCCGTGGAGGACCGCCCCGCCCAGATGGGCGACTCCGTCAACATCGACTTTGACGGCTTCCTCAACGGCGAGCGCTTCGACGGCGGCAAGGCCGAGGGCTATGATCTGGAGCTGGGCTCCAACTCCTTCGTGCCCGGCTTTGAGGAGCAGGTGGCCGGCATGCAGATCGGCGAGGAGAAGGAGCTGGACATCACCTTCCCCGAGACCTATGTGGAGAATCTGGCCGGCAAGGCCGTGGTTTTCAAGGTCAAGCTCAATGCCATCACCTTCCCGGAGCTGCCCGCGCTGGACGACGAGTTTGCCGGCGACCAGGGCTTCGACACCCTGGAGGAGTACAGGGCCGACGTCCGCAAAAAGCTGCAGGCCAAGTATGACGAGCAGGCTGAGACCGCCTTCCGCAGCATGATCATGAAGCAGGCCGCGGACAATATGAGCTGCGACGTGCCCGACGTGATGATCCACGAGAAGGCCGAGGAGATCATCCGCAACTACGCCGCCAACTTCGGCATCACCGACCGCAGCATCGAGCTGGACAAGCTGGTGCGCATGATGGGCATCGACCCCGAGACCATGAACCAGAGCATCCTGCCCTCCGCCCAGTACCAGGTCCGCACGGAGCTGCTGCTGGAGGCGGTCGCCAAGGCCGAGGGCATCGAGCTGACCGAGGAGGAGACCGAGGCCTACCTGCAGCGCATCGCCGGGAGCGTCAACGCCAAGCCCGAGGAGATCAAGGAGTACTTCGGCATGGATACCATCCGCAACGAGTATCTGAAGGAGAAGGCCACCGAGATCATCATGAATTCCGCCGAGATCGGCGAGCCGGAGGCGCCCGCCGAGGCCCCCGCCGGGGAGACCGAGGAATAAGAGAATCCCATTTCGGATATGCTCTCTTGGATAAGCGCGTTTTGACCATGAAAGGAGAGTTGAACATGAGCTTAGTCCCTTACGTTGTCGAGCAGACCAGCCGCGGCGAGCGGTCTTACGACATTTTTTCCCGCCTGCTGAACGACCGCATCGTGATGCTGTCCGAGGAAGTCAACGACACCACCGCGAGCCTCATCGTGGCCCAGCTTCTGTATCTGGAGGCCCAGGACCCGGACAAGGACATTCAGTTTTATATCAACAGCCCCGGCGGCAGCGTCAGCGCCGGCATGGCGATCTACGACACCATGCAGTACATCAAGCCTGACGTTTCCACCATCTGCGTGGGGATGGCGGCCTCCATGGGCGCCTTCCTGCTGTCCTCCGGCGCCAAGGGCAAACGCATCGCCCTGCCCAACGCGGAGATCATGATCCATCAGCCCTCCGCCGGCACCCAGGGCAAGGTCACCGATATGGAGATCGACGTGGAGCACTTCCTGAAGATCAAGGAGCGCCTCAATAAGATCCTGGCTGAGAACACCGGCAAGACCCCGGAGCAGGTCAAGGCCGATTCCGAGCGGGACCGCTGGCTCACCGCCGAGGAGGCCCAGGAATACGGCCTCATCGACAAGGTGATCTACAAGCGCTGAGAACACAGAAAAAGGTGACGCGGGGCGGGCGCTGCTCGTCCCGCTTGCTGTCCCGGATCGTGACGATAGGAGAAGACAATGGCAAAGACTGACGAAACAAGAAGAGGCGTCCGCTGTTCCTTCTGCGGGAAGCCCCAGGCCATGGTGGAGCGCCTGATCGCCGGCAACGGCGTCTATATCTGCGACGAGTGCGTGCGCATGTGCATGAGCATCATCGGCGAGCTGCCGGGGGCCAAGGCCCCCGTGGTGAAGGGCTTTGACGGGCTGCCCCTGGAATTCGAGAAGCTCCCCAAGCCCAGGCAGATCAAAGCCAGACTGGACGAATACGTCATCGGCCAGGAGCGGGCCAAGATCGTGCTGAGCGTGGCGGTCTACAATCACTACAAGCGCATCCTCCACGGCGGGAAGGACGACGTGGAGCTGCAGAAGAGCAACATCCTTCTCATCGGTCCCACCGGCAGCGGCAAGACCCTCTTCGCCCAGACCATGGCCAAGATGCTGGACGTTCCCTTCGCCATCGCCGACGCCACCACGCTCACCGAAGCCGGCTACGTGGGCGAGGACGTGGAGAACGTGATCCTCAAGCTCCTGCAGGCCGCGGACTTCGACGTGGAGCGGGCCCAGAAGGGCATCATCTATATCGACGAGATCGACAAGATCGCCCGCAAGAGCGAGAACACCTCCATCACCCGGGACGTGTCCGGCGAGGGGGTGCAGCAGGCGCTGCTGAAGCTGCTGGAGGGCACCATCGCCAACGTCCCGCCCCAGGGCGGACGCAAGCATCCCCACCAGGAGTTCATCCACGTGGACACCTCCAACATCCTCTTCATCTGCGGCGGCGCCTTCGACGGGCTGGACAAGATCATCGAAAAGCGCACCGACAAGAAGACCATGGGCTTCGGCGCCGAGATCAAGAGCAGCACCGAGCGGGACGTGGGTCAGATCCTCTCTCAGGTCCAGCAGCACGACCTGCTGAAGTTCGGCATCATCCCCGAGCTCATCGGGCGGCTGCCCGTGGTGGCCTCCCTGGATTCCCTGAACCGGGACGATCTGGTGCGCATCCTGCGGGAGCCGAAGAACGCCATGACCAAGCAGTACCAGGCCCTGATGGGCTTCGACGGGGTGGAGCTGGAATACGAGCCCGCCGCCCTGGAGGCCATCGCCGACAAGGCCATCGAGCGCAAGATCGGCGCCCGGGGCCTGCGCAGCGTGATGGAGAGCGTGATGACGGAGCTGATGTTCCAGATCCCCTCCGACCCCACGGTGGAAAAGGTGATCATCACCGCCGCCTGCGTCAGGGGAGAGGCCGAGCCCACCATCCTGCGCAAAGAGAAATAAGCAAGCGACCGACACTCCGGAAAGGAGGAAGCGATGAGCGAAGAGAATACCCAGAACAATGAGAACCTGCGCCTGCCGCTGCTGGCCCTGCGGGGCCTGAACGTGTTCCCCGGGATGCTGCTGACCTTCGATGTGGAGCGCAGCGCCTCCCTGGGCGCCCTCAGCGCCGCGGAGAAGCGCAATCAGATGATCTATCTGGTGCCCCAGCGGGATCTGACCGTGGACCTGCCCGAGGCCCAGGATCTGTACGGCGTAGGCACCGTCTGCCGGATCCGGCAGATGCTGCGCCAGAGCCAGGGCGGGGCCTGCCGCGTCATGGTGGAGGGCCTGTACCGGGCCGAGACCGTGGCCGTGCGCATGGATCCCAAGGGACATACGGCCATCCTGCGGCCCCGGCCGGACCGGGAGGAGAAGAGCGGCAGCGTCCGCACCGAGGCCCTGCTGCGCAGCTGCGTCTCCCTGTTTCAGGAGTATCTGCAGCTGAACCCGGAGCTGCCCGGGGAGCAGATCCTGAACGTGCTGGCCAATCCCAACCCCGCCTATGTGTCCGATTACATCGCCCAGAACGTGCACCTGCATCTGGAAGACAAACAGATGCTGCTGGAGGAGAGCTCTCCCTCCCGCCGCCTGGCCCTGCTGGTGCGGCTGCTGAACCGGGAGCTGAACGTCCTGAGCATCGAGAAGGAGCTCAACGACCAGACCCAGGAGGCCATGAACCGCAACCAGCGGGAGTACTTCCTGCGGGAAGAGATGAAGATCATCCAGGCCGAGCTGGGCGAGGACGGGCTGACGGACGACTATGAGGAGCTCCGCATGCGCATTGCGGCGCTCAGCTGCCCCGAGGAGGTCACCAAAAAGCTGAACAAGGAGCTGGGCCGCCTGCAGAAGCAGCCCTTCGGCTCCGCCGAGGCCGCGGTGATCCGCAGCTACCTGGACGTGTGCCTGGAGCTGCCCTGGGGCAAAAGGACCCAGGAGACCGTGGACATCGCTAAGGCCCGCAAGATCCTGGACGAGGAGCACTTCGGCCTGGAAAAGGTCAAGGAGCGCATCTTGGAGTACCTGGCCGTGAAGCAGCTCTCTCCCGAGGTCAAGGGGGGGCTCTTGTGCCTGGTGGGGCCTCCGGGCACCGGCAAGACCAGCATCGCCATGAGCGTGGCCCACGCCACCGGGCGCAAGCTGGTGCGGGTGTCTCTGGGCGGCATCCACGACGAGGCCGAGATCCGGGGCCACCGCAAGACCTACATCGGCTCCATGCCCGGGCGCATCATCGCCGGCATCCAGCAGGCGGGCAGCTGCAACCCCCTGATGGTGCTGGACGAGATCGACAAGCTGGGCTCCGACTACCGGGGCGATCCCAGCGCCGCCCTGCTGGAGGCCCTGGACCCGGAGCAGAACGCCACGTTCCGGGACCACTTCCTGGAGCTGCCCTTCGATCTGTCCCAGGTTTTCTTCATTACCACCGCCAACACCACCTCGACCATCCCCCGGGCCCTGCTGGACCGGATGGAGGTCATCGAGCTGCCCAGCTACACCGACGAGGAGAAGCTGCAGATCGCCAGGCGGCACCTGATCCCCAAGCAGCGGAAAAAGCACGGGCTCAAGGCCGTGCAGCTGAAGCTGGAGGACGCCGCCGTTCGGGAGATCATCCGCAGCTACACCCGGGAATCCGGCGTGCGGGTGCTGGAGCGGGAGCTGGCCGCGGTCTGCCGCAAGGCGGCCGGCGGCATCGCCGAGGGGAAGTACAAGTCCCTCAGCGTGAAGGCCGGCCGGCTGGAGGAGCTGCTGGGCCCCGCCAAGTTCAAGCCCGACGCCCTGCGCACCCGGCCCGAGGTGGGCCTGGTCCGGGGCCTGGCCTACACCGAGGTGGGCGGCGAGGTGCTGGACGTGGAGGTGGCCGTGCTGCCCGGCAGCGGCAAGCTGGAGCTCACCGGCAACCTGGGGGACGTGATGAAGGAATCCGCCCGGGCCGCCGTGAGCTACATCCGCTCCCGGGCCGACGCCCTGGGCATCGATCCGGACTTCTACAAGAACAGCGATATCCATATCCACTTCCCCGAGGGCGCGGTGCCCAAGGACGGCCCCTCCGCCGGCATCACCGTGACCATGGCCCTGATTTCCGCCCTCACCGGCTCTCCGGTGCGCAGCGACGTGGCCATGACCGGCGAGATCACCCTGCGGGGGCGGATCCTGCCCATTGGCGGCCTGCGGGAGAAGACCATGGCCGCTCTTCGGGCCGGGGTCAAGACCGTCATCATCCCGGCGGAGAACGAGCCGGATCTGAAGGAGATCGACCAGACCGTCCGCGCAGCGCTGCATTTTGTCCCCGTGGACCATGCGGACGCGGCCCTGGACGTGGCCCTGCTGCGGGGGGAGCTCCACGAGACCATGCCCCTGCCCGCGCCGGTCCCCGCGGCCAAGGGCGGAAAGCCCATCCGGGTGTGAGCCATGGCGACGCTGAATGTGAACAAGGCGGAGTTCGTGAAATCCGCCGCCGCCCCGGCCCAGTTCATCCGCAGCAGCGTGCCCAAGGCCGCCTTCGCGGGGAAATCCAATGTGGGCAAGTCCTCGGTCATCAACCGCCTGCTGAACCGGAAGAATTTCGCCCGGGTGGGCGCACAGCCGGGGAAGACCGTCCACGTGAACTACTTCTTCATCGACGGCAAGCTCTATCTGGTGGACCTGCCGGGCTACGGCTTCGCCAAGGTCTCCCAGGCGGAGCGGGACCGCTGGGGCAAGCTGATGGAGGACTTCTTCGCCGATCCGGAGAGCTTTGACCTGGGGGTGCTGATCGTGGACGCCCGGCACAAGCCCACGGCGGACGATCTGACCATGGCGGAGTGGTTCAAGAACAGCGGCAAGGCCTTCGTGGTCGCCGCCAACAAGCTGGACAAGCTGAAAAAGAGCGAGATCGAGCCGAACCTGGCCCTGATCCGCCAGACCCTCGGCCTGCCGGAGACCGTGCCGGTGATCCCCTTCTCCGCCGAGAAGGGCCAGGGCCGGGAGCAGCTCCTGGCGGAGCTCATGAAAATGCTGTGATCGACAGGGATCCCCCCTTCCGATGGGAAGCGGGGGATCGTTCTGTTTCTCCTTCCGCGGGGGCGCAAGATGCTCTTGCTTTTTCCCGCGGCCTCGGGTATATTGAAAATAGGTACAACATCGAATGGACTTGTCAACAGCGGTCGGGACCGGCTGGCATCTCCGCGGTCTGTTTCGGCACGGCTTGGGCACAAGTCGTGCGTTTTTTGTTCTCCGCCCCAGAGTGGCGGACGTGATCTTGCCTCCCTCTCAGAGGGTCTTGGGTGTGGCATCCGGCGTCTCGCGCAAGCCGGATGACGGAAGGAGTCCTTTGCCTCCCGCTTTGAGGCTATTGGGTGCGGCGCTGGTCGGACTCCCTCAGCCCCAGTGTGCGCACTGGGGCAGCTCCCTCGGAGAGGGAGCCAAAGCGCGTCTCACGCAAGCCGGATGACGGAAGGAGTTCTTTGCCTCCCTCCTTGAGGGAGGTGGCACGGCGCGTCTCACGCAAGCGCCGTGACGGAAGGAGTTCTCTGCCTCCCTCTCAGAGGGAGGTGGCACGGCGCGTCCCCCGCAAGTGGCGTGACGGAAGGAGTCCTTGCCTCCCTCTCAGACGGTCTTGGGTGTGGCATCCGGCGTCCCCCGCAAGCCGGATGACGGAAGGGGTTCTCTGGCCGGCGCCCGCGCCCGCCCCCCGCCGTAGGGGCGACTCTCGTGGTCGCGCACGCCTTTGCCTTCCCCGCGCACGCCTTTGCCTTCCCCGCGCACGGGGAAGGTGGCATCCGCCGATCCCCCGCGAGGCGGATGACGGATGAGGTCTCTATGTTCCGCGTCCGTCCCCACCATAGGGGCGCATCAGGTCGTGCCCGCCTTTGCCTTCCCCGCCTCCCGCGCCGAATACAAGAAAAAACAATCGCGCCGCCTCTTTCGGTGTTTCCGAGAGGGACGGCGTGTTCGATTCTCATATGCGCAAGCGGTGGCCTTCACTCCCGAAAGACCAGCAGCTTGTAGGGTTCCACGCCCAGGGCGTCGGCAAAGGAAAAGAGCAGGTCCAGCGAGATGGGGCGGCACAGGTTGGGCGCTTCGATGGCACCCATGTGGGGTCGGCTGATACCCACCTTCTCGGCCAGCTTTTCCTGGGTCAGGCCCGCGTGCTTGCGATAGTAGGAGATGTTGTAACCCAGCTCGATATACTTCTGCCTGTGATCGAAATCGGCTTCCTTTGCGCTCTTCATGTGCATCACCCTGCTATATTGTACCCGGATCGCGCAAAAAAGAAATAAAGCAAAAAATAACACTTGATATTTTATAGATAACAAAATATACTGTATATTGTATAGCTGTTATTTGATACAGAAGAGGGAAATACACTTTGGCAATCAAAACAGCTTATCAGTGCTCAATATTTTATTGTGAAGGAGAAGACTATGAACAACACAGCCAGAAA
Source organism: Oscillospiraceae bacterium (assembly GCA_902775355.1). Taxonomy (GTDB): domain Bacteria; phylum Bacillota; class Clostridia; order Oscillospirales; family Oscillospiraceae; genus Limivicinus. Next base: position 15,604 of record CACYLY010000008.1, on the reverse strand, counting down.
GCTCTTTGCGCTTCTGCTCTGCCTGGTGATGGTACTGAGCTTTTTCCCCACCTCCGCCCTTGCGGAAGAGGGAGAGGACGCAGAAGTCATCCAGGAGGAGGAGAACGACTGCGGTCACGCCCGCGAGGACGAGGGAGAAGACGGGGAAGCCCCGGATGACACCGTAGGGGACGACGCCCCCGGCGTCCCGGAAGACGAGGATGCGCCAGAGGAAGCGGAAGTCGTCATTTCCGAGCCGATCGAGGATGAGCTGGAGCCTGAGGACGTATCCAGCGATTATCAGCTCACCGGTGATCCCAGGACCGACCTGCTTCTGGTCGCCTTGGCTCAGGAGGGGAAGACCGCTTCGGACTTCGGCTTCACCCTGGCCTGGTGTTCTTATTTTGTCAGCTGGTGCGGGTTGATCGCCGCCCCGGATCTTTTCCCCAGCAGTCTGCAGCCCTATGGAAAAGACCTTGTAGTCAACATGGCCAACAACAACCACGGCGTTTTGTATTATTTTGACGATGCCGGATATGCCAGCCTGAACAACGGGGATCCCTATGTGAACTTCTCCACGGGCAATTATGTGCGGACCGACAGAAGCAGCTTTACGCCGGAGCCCGGTGATTTGATCACCTTCTGCAACTCGGAATATGAGTTCAAGCACATCGGCATTGTCTGCGCTGTTGACGCCGACAACGTGTATTATATCGACGGCAACGGCGGCGGCGACGGCGCTGGCACGACCATGACCCGGCCGGTCAGGACCTATGTTCCCATCGCCCGTGACAGCAGCTCGATCAGCACCTATCTGCGGCCGAATTACACAAGTGGTACTAGGACTGACGTCATTAATTCCGTAGATGTATCGATCGATGATCCCAGTGTGTTCCTCAAACAGGAATCCGGCAGCAAGCAATGTACGCTTATTGCGAATGTTATGATGCTCAGAAGACGAGCAATCATTGACGGAGACAGTGCTTGGAGCAGCATAACGGGAAGCTCCGTTGGAAATGTTGCATGGTCTTCCTCTGGTATGGCGTTTGAATATACCTATGGTGGAAAGCGTGTGTATTCCTATGGAATGTCGTCAGAGCTCAATCTCTCGCTTGGCGACCTCAACGGGAAAAAGCAGTACTTGATTGACAATCTCATTACGCATCCTGAGGGAATAGTCATATATGTTCACCATAACAGCAGTTATAAGCACGCTGTGCTCCTGACAGATTATGATGCCGCCGCGGATACTTTCTACTGTGCCGACCCGGCCCCGAGTGTTGCGAGTGGCCGGATCAAGCTGTCCGATAGCCTTTTGCCGAGCTATGTGAAGCAGTCTTATCCAAATACCGGACTCTCCGATCAGGATTTGGTGATTGCTTATACACAGCAAACCTGGATGATTATTGAAGGAAGTGGGCCTATTAGTGATTCCAATCCGCCCACGATCTCCGGGGCGGTCTACCCCAGCGGCACGCTGACACAGGGGGAGAACTTTGGCCTTCGTGGGATCATCTCCTCCGGCAGCAAGCTGATCAATGTCTCGGCCTATGTTTACAACGCATCCGGCACAGCCGTCTTGAGTTATTCCACCAATCCAAATTCCTATAGCTATAATATTCAAACCGGCGGACTGAACGACGCGATTGCTTTTGGAGGACTGGCAAGCGGAAGCTACCGTTACGTCGTGAAAGCGACGAATTCCAACGGCACGGCCACACTGATCGATTCATCTTTCTCGATCGGCGGTACTTCCGGCGGATTGGTATCCATGAACGATCCCAGCGTATTCCTTAAACAGGAATCCGGCAGCAAGCAATGCACGCTTATTGCGAACGTCATGATGCTCAGAAGAAGAGCGATATTGGACGGCGACAGCGCTTGGAGCAGCATAACCGGAAGTTCTGTTGGCGATGTTGCATGGTCTTCTTCCGGCATGGTATTTGACTATACCTATGGAGGAAAGCATGTGTATTCCTACGGAATGTCGTCAGAGCTCAACCTCTCGCTTGGCGATCTTAACGGGAAAAAGCAGTACTTTATTGAGAATCTCATTACACATCCGGAAGGAATAGTTATATATGTTCACCATAACAGCAGTTACAAGCACGCTGTGCTCCTGACAGATTATGATGCCGCCACGGATACTTTCTACTGTGCCGACCCAGCTCCGAGTGTTGCGAGTGGTCGGATCAAGCTGTCCGATAGCCTTTTGCCGAGCTATGTGAAACAGTCTTATCCCAATACCGGACTTTCCGATCAGGATCTGGTGATTGCTTATACACAGCAAACCTGGATGATTATCGACGGCAGCGGCGCGACTACGACCTATACGGTCAGCTTCAATGCCAATGGCGGTACGGGCGCTCCGTCGGCCCAGACCAAAACGAGGGACGTTCCTATGACCCTCTCCAGCGTCAAGCCGACGCGCGCCAACGCCTCCGCGGGCAGCTATACCGTGACCCTGAACGCCAACGGCGGCAGCGTGAGCACGACGAGCCTGACGGCGGCAAGGACCACCAGCTACAGCTTTAAAAACTGGAACACCAAGGCCGACGGCAGCGGGACCAGCTATGCCTCCGGCGGGAGCTACACCGCCAACGCGGCGGCGACGCTCTACGCCCAGTGGAACAGCAGCACCAGCACCGCAGCGGTGACCCTGCCCACGCCTACCCGCACGGGCTATAGCTTCAAGGGCTGGGCGACCAGCACCAGCGCCACCAGCGGGACGACGGGCAGCTACACGCCTACCGGCAACGTGACCCTGTACGCGATCTGGCAGGCCAATCCCTACACGATCAGCTATGACGCCAACGGCGGTACGGGCGCTCCGGCGGCGCAGACGAAGCTTCATGACGTGGCCTTGACCCTGAGCACGACGAAGCCCAGCAGGGCCAACGCCTCCGCGGGGAGCTATACCGTGACCCTGAACGCCAACGGCGGCAGCGTGAGCACGACGAGCCTGACGGCGGCGCGGACCACCAGCTACAGCTTCAAGAACTGGAATACCAAGGCCGACGGCAGCGGGACCAGCTATGCCTCCGGCGGGAGCTACACCGCCAACGCGGCGGCGACGCTCTACGCCCAGTGGAACAGCAGCACCGCGACCGCGGCGGTGACCCTGCCCACGCCTACCCGCACGGGCTATAGCTTCAAGGGCTGGGCCACCAGCGCCAACGCCACCAGCGGGACGACGGGCAGCTACACGCCCACCGGCAACGTGACCCTGTACGCGATCTGGCAGGCCTATCCCTACACGATCACCTTTGACGCCAACGGCGGTACGGGCGCTCCGGCGGCGCAGACGAAGCTTCATGACGTGGCCCTGACCCTGAGCACGACGAAGCCCACCCGCGCCAACGCCTCCGCAGGCAGTTATACCGTGACCTTGAACGCCAACGGCGGCAGCGTAAACACGACAAGCCTGACGGCGGCAAGGACGACGAGCTACACATTCAACAACTGGAACACCAAGGCCGACGGCAGCGGGACCAGCTATGCCTCCGGCGGGAGCTACACCGCCAACGCGGCGGCGACGCTCTATGCCCAGTGGAACAGCAGCACCAGCACCGCAGCGGTGACCCTGCCCACGCCCACCCGCGAGGGCTTTACCTTCAAGGGCTGGGCGACCAGCGATACAGCGACCGAGGGGATCATCGGCAGCTACACGCCCACCGGCAATGTGACCCTGTACGCGATCTGGGAGCAGAACGCGCCGGAGACCAACGCGAAGCTTGTGGTCGACGGCGGCAGAGTCCGCGTCGGCCAGGAGATCCAGGTCCCTGTCCGGATCGAGGAGAACCCGGGTGTGGTCTCCATCGAGATCAGCGTGCTCTATGACGAGACAGTGCTGGAGTGGACGGCGGTGACGCCCGGCGAATACGGCGGCACCTTCCTGGGAGAGGTCGGCGATTCGCTGACCTGGTACGCGGAGGATCCGAGAGAGAACGAGACCAAGGACGGCGTGTTCGTCACTCTGAGCTTCCGGGTGAAGGAGGACGCGGCGGCCGGGACGACCCAGGTCAGCGTCAGCTATGAGGAGGACGACATCTACAACGCCGACGAGGAGAACCAGGCCTTCCAGACGGTACCCGGCGAGATCGTGATCTACACCTATATCCCCGGCGATATCAACGGGGACGGTTCGGTGAACAACAAGGACGTGCTGCGCCTGCAGAAATACCTCAAAGGCCAGAACGTGGAAGTGGTGGAGGCGGCGCTGGACGTGAACGGGGACGGCAAGGTGAACAACAAGGACGCCACCCGTCTGGCGCGCTGGCTGAAGTATCACGACGTGGAGATCCATTGACAATTCGGAGTTCGGAATTCGAAATTGAGGGTCCGTAAAATTACACAAGAAAACGCGGGGACGCAGCGATTTTCGCTGCGTCCCTCAAGGTGTAGACAAAGCCCAAAAGTCTGTCATTGCGAGACAGTGCGCACACTGTCGTGGCAATCCGTCCTCTCGAAAAATGCCGATATTTAAGGGCTTTTAGGATTCGGATCGCCTCACCAGGAGCATCGGTCACTTACTTCACGATGACACGAAACCTACTTTGTCTACAGTCTCGGGGACGCGGCGATTTTCGCCGCGTCCTCTGCTCATTCGGCGTACAGTGTCCTGCTTCGGCGCCGCCTCGTCCTCTCCGCAGGGGCGGCCCTTTCCTGCGGACAAGTCCTCCATCATCTGCCTCGGGGGGGATCGGCAGATGCTGTCTCCCCGGAGGGGGAGGCAAGGGCGCGCCGCGACGGAGGGAGTCGGCTCCCTGCCCGTCACAGGGGAGAGGCTTGCCCCCCCCCGCCGCTTCTCGCCGGAGCTTCAAAAACTTTATGCAATTATGCTGAAAAAGAACGTGCAAAAAAGAGCTTGCCATGATAGAATAAACTGAAATGTGTAGGCTTTTTACCGACGAAAAAGGAGGAAACCAGTTTATGAAAAACAGCCCGAGCAAGAGATTTCTTTCCCTGCTTCTGTGCCTGGTCCTGTTCCTGAGCCTGGGGCCGGCTGCCTTTGCAGCGCCGCAGGAGCTGAGGAACATACAGGATGACGGGTGCGTCGTGACGATCCTGTCCGGGGACGAGCCGGCGGAAGAGCCGGGAGAGGACCCGGGAGAGGATCCGGAAGAACCGCCCTTCGGGGGCGACTGGGAGGAGATGAACAGCAACGAGCCCCCCTCGGGCCGTTTCAATCCCTACTTCAAAATCGCCGATGATATGGTGGGCGGCACTGTGACCGACAATCAGAACATCTACACGAATACGAGCGCGCTCGGCAAGCAGGTCACCGCCGGCTTGACGGTCACGCTGTATCCCCACCCGGAGGCGGGCTACGAGTTCCGGAGCTGGAGCGTTGTCTGCGTACAGGACGAGCAATACTATTATGACGTGGACGATCACGGCGACTGGGGCGAGTTTCTTGTCGGCGGACCCTACAACAACCGCTATACCTTTGAGATCCGGGCCGAGTTCGAGTTTATCGACAGCGGCTATCCCATCGACTGCTACAGCGTGGACGCCAGCGGTCTGGGCAGCTCCATTTCGGCGGACAAGACGGACGCCAAGGTGGGCGAGACGGTCTCCATCCTGGTGGACCGCAAGCCCGGCACCGTCTTTGATTCCGCCCCTTATGCCTTCTTCAACACCAACGAGAGCTATCCCTACTCCGGCGGCTATTCCATCCCGCTGACAAAGGAGAGCGATTCCCTCTACACCTTCGTGGTGCCGGAGGACATCACCCGCTATATCAAGGAGACCGACCAGACGATCTACGTGCGTGCGGAGTTCGCGCTGGGAGAATACGCCGTCACGGTGGACAGCGTCTCCGACCCGGAGGGTACAGGCAACACCGTCTCGGCGGACAAGGCCGGCGCCGGCCTGGGCGACGAGGTGACCGTCAGCGTCATGATGCGCTATGCCACAGCCTACGGCCCGGAGGGCCTGCGGTCCTTCTGGCTGGACGAGGAGGGGCGGGAGCGGCCCGTGGAGCTGACGCTCAGCGGCAGCAGCGTCTCCCCCTACAGCTCCAGCGGTGAGACGACCTACACCTATACCTTTGCCATGCCCGAGCACGACGTCCACATTACGGCGGATTTCGTGAAGATCGGCCACCGGATCAGCATCGCACCCGTCGACCTGTCGGGGCAGATGCTGCGGGGCCGCTTCTTCCAGGGCAAGACCAACCTTTCCGTTTCCCCCAATGAGCAGCGCGCCGCGGCGGGCGATACCATCACGGCGGAGCTCCATGTGGACCACGAGGAAAACATGGGCAGCTACGGCGTCAAAAGCGCCTGGATCACCTGGGAGGAGGACGGCGCGGCCCAGCGGCGCGACCTGGAAAACCTGCGCTATGACGAGCACCTCCACTTTTACGGAGATTTCGTCATGCCGGATGCGGACGCGGTCCTCCATGCGGAGCTGGAGCGCTCCTGGTGGGTCGTGACGGAAAAGTATGCAGACTTCAGCCTGGATCCGGACAAGTGGGAGACCTTTGTCGGGGAAACCGTCACCGTGACGGCAAATCTGATCGACGAGGGCAGCGAGACCTTCGAGGGCTGGACCTGGCACGTTGTCTATTACGTGAACAGCCAGCCGGTGGAGCTGGAATTCACCCCGGATCCGGCGGCGCCGAACAGGATCTCCTTCCAGATGCCCAACGCTCCCGTCAGCGTGAGCATCGAGTCTCCTTACTCGTACATTTCGCGGCGCTGGACCGGCTCCCGGGTGGAGGAAAACGTCAAAAATCCGGTGGAGTTTACGCTGATTTCCTCCCTGCAGGATAACGAAAACCTGAGCCTGACCAGCGGCGTTTGGATCCTCTCAGAAAGCCGCAGCTTTTCCAACCGTCTGACCGTCAGCGGCGACGTGCACCTGGTCCTCTGCGACGGGGCGACCCTGACCTGCGGCAAGGGCATCGAGCTTGCCCCGGGCAACAGTCTGAGCATCTACGGTCAGGCGGAGGATAGGGGCGAACTGATCTGCACCGGCCCGGAGTATCACGCGGGCATCGGCGGCGGAGATAAGACCGGCAGCGGCAGCCTGACCATCCACGGCGGCACGGTCACGACCAACGGCGGCGACTATGCTGCGGGCGTCGGTACCGGTGACGAGGCAAACCCGGACTCCTGCGGTAGCTTCACCATGCTGGGCGGCAGCCTGACCGCTACCGGCGGCAGCGACGGCGCCGGCGTCGGCGGCGGCAATGAAGTCAAGGGGGGAACGGTCACCGTCTACGACGGCAGCCTGACCGTCAAAGGCGGCGACTATGCTGCGGGCATCGGCGGCGGCGATGAAAAAGACGGCGGCAGCGTTACCATCTATAACGGCACCGTGAAGACCACCGGCGGCCCCGACGGCGCTGGCATCGGTGGCGGTGAAGGCGGCAGCCAGGGCGGCATCGTGACCATCTACGACGGCACCGTGACGACCACCGGCGGCACGAACGGCGCCGGCATCGGCGGCGGCGGGAGAGGCTACTCCGGCAATGCGGGCGACGGCGGCACCGTGATCATCTATAACGGCACCGTCAATGTGACCGCGGGCCTTTATGCTGCTGGCATCGGCGGCGGCTCGGCGAGACTCACGTTCACCCATGCGGGCAACGGCGGAAACGTCAGCATCAGCGGCGGCACGATCACGATCGATACCGGCGGCCAAAGCGGCGCGGGCATCGGCGGCGGCGCCGGGGCCGCGAACTTCGGGTATGCCGGCAACGGCGGAAACGTCAGCATCTCCGGCGGCAAGCTTACCATCAACATGTTTGCGACCAGAAGCGCGGGCATCGGCGGCGGCGGATGCGATTATGAGTGCGGCACCAGCGGTTCTGTAAACATTTCCGGCGGCGAGATCAGCATCAGTATCTCAAGCGGCTATATTGGAGAGCTTTATGTGGAGAGCCAGGGCGCGGGCATCGGCGGCGCCGCGGAAATGGACCAGGGTGGAGACATTCGCATCACCGGCGGCGTCGTATTGATTGAAAACAATGGCTTCGGCGCGGGCATCGGCGGCGGCGCCAGCGAAAAGAAGCCCTCTGAGGCGGGCGACGGCGGAAACGTTTATATCAACAACGCGTATGTCGTTGCCGCGAGCCACTCGGGCGCTGGCATCGGCGGCGGCGGTTCGCTGAAGGGCGGAGGCGGCGGCGGAAACGGCGGAAACGTTACGATTGACGGCGGCTGCGTCTACGCGATCTCCAGCAACAAAGGCGCTGGCATCGGCGGCGGCAACGACGGCAACGGCGGCACGCTGACGGTGAACGGCGGCTATGTGATGGCAAGCGGCGGATATTTGGATTATAACTATATCCGGGACCACGGCCTGTGGTCCGACGATTCCACGGGGCTCGAACAGGAGGATCAGGGCTGGACGAATCTTGCTTACAACCTGATCATGCACTTCATCAGCTCCGGCGAGTATGCCGGTGCGGGCATCGGCGGCGGTGACGACGGCGACGGCGGCACCGTGATCATCAACGGCGGCACCGTGATCGCGATTTCCGGCATGAACTCAGCCAGCGCCTTCGGACGCGGCGACGGCGGCAAATCCAACGGCAGTGTGAGTATCTATGACAGCGCAAAGGTCAGCTATGGAAGGGTCAGCGGCGGCGAGCCGACGGTCCTGGGGATCGCCTTGACAGGCGATCGCGAGTCGACATGCAAGAGCTATGCCTATGCTCGCATCGAGCCCTGCGACCATCCGGAACCCGCATTTACGGCAAACGAGACCACACACCAGAGGCACTGTCCCCACTGTCAGCTCTCGTTCCCCGCGGAAGAGCACGTGATGGACGAGCAGAACCGCTGCACCGTCTGCGGGTTTCAGGGCGTGCTTTGCGATCTCAGCTTTGACGCCAACGGCGGCGGCGGGACGATGGAGAGCCTCTGCTGCGTCCCGGGCCGGCAGGTCATGCTTCCTGTTTGCGGCTTTACGCCGCCGGAGGGAATGTGCTTCGGCGGCTGGCAGCTGGGAGACGACCCGGAGCTGAAGGCGGAGAACGACGTCATCACGCCTGAGGGCGACCTGACCGTAAAGGCGGTATGGCATTACCGCGTCACCGTTCCGGAAACGGAGAACGGCATCGTGACGGCGGATCAGCGGACTGCCGCGGAGGGCGAGACCGTCTCCCTGACGGTGACGCCTGCCGAAGACTGCGTGCTGACCAGTCTCACCCGAGTCACGGGGGACGAGGACCACTTCACCGTGATCGACGAGAAGGATGCGGACGGGAACTACATCTTCACCATGCCGGCCGGCAACGTGACGGTCTACGCCCGGTTCACCCGCATCTGCACCGTCAGCTTCGACGCCTGCGGCGGCACGGTGGAGCCGGCCGCCCTGGAGATCGAAGCGGGCGTGGCCGTCGGCGAGCTGCCTGAGCCCACCCGAGAGGGCGGCTGGGTGTTCATGGGCTGGTATATGGCGCCTGCCGCAGACGCCTTCCACATCTGCCAGGGCACCGAAGTGACGGCAGAGACCACCTTCTCCGAGAACACCACGGTCTACGCCCACTGGCGCCTCCCCGGCGACATCAACGGCGACGGCAGTGTGAACAACAAGGATGTGATCCGCCTGCAGAAGTATCTGAAGCAGGAGCCCACGGACGTTGTGGCTTCCAACCTGGACACCAACGGCGACGGCAGCGTCAATAACAAGGACGTGGTCCGCCTGCAGCGCTACCTGAAGTATAAGGATGTGGAGATCTACTGAACCGAAGTGCGGAGACGCTGAGCTGCGTCCGGCTTGAGAATATCGACATTCCGACAGACAGCAGCGGACTTCCTTTCGTCCCCGCTCCTGAGGAAGGATCAACCGGCGACCTTTGACGCCGAGACAAAAGAAGATGAAAACGGGAGACGTGAACCGTCACGTCTCCCGTTTTTACGCTCGTCTTGCTTCCCCCGCCGGGGGAAGCGGCCGAGCCTTTTAAGGCCGATAGGGGCTGAACCCCTTCCGCCACGGCGCTTGCGTGAGACGCGCCGCGACACCTCCCCCCCGGAGGGGGAGGCAAGGGCGCGCAGCGCCGGATAAGGTCCCCGCGAAAAGGATGCTCCTCCGCCGGGACGCCCTTTCCATCCGGCTGTCGGGCTCCTGTATGACGGAAGCTGTTGATTATCAGGAAAACAGGAACGACAGCGAAGCGCCCGCCCAAAGCACCTTTGAGCGGGCGGTTTTCCGTTCGGCTGCCTATTTTTTCCATTGCCTTCCGGCGCTGTCGATGGTGGTCTCGCCTTGTAGCAGCAGCTCGGAGACGGGGACGATGGTGTAGCCGTCACGCTGCAGCGCTTCGATGATCCCGGGCAGGGCTTCTGGAGTGTGGATGGCGGCGTTGTGGAAGAGGACGATGCTGCCGGAGCGGACGTTTTTCAGCACCCGGTTCGTGATCTCTTCGGCGGAGATGCCCTTCCAGTCCAGACTGTCGCGTTCCCATATAGCTGAAACCAATGGCGATGCCGCACTCAATGGTGCTGCCACGCCCCATAAATTCCCCAAGTCTGCTGTTGAAGAAACCAAACGGCCATGCTATAATTTCTTTGCAGGATTCGAGCAGTGCGCGGCGTTATTCCGCAGGATCGAGCCGCCGCAGCAACCAGAGTTGAGGATAACAATATGAAATCGATCAGAGACATCTATAAAATCGGCCGTGGTCCCTCCAGCTCTCATACCATGGGGCCGGAGACCGCTTCCCGTACCTTCAAGGGAGAACACCCGGAGGCGGACCGCTTCCAGGTCACGCTCTACGGCTCCCTGTCCAAAACCGGCAAGGGGCACGGCACGGACCGGGCTATCCTTGCCGCCATGGAGCCGGTCCCTACGGAGGTGATCTTTGCCAAGGAAGATCCCGCCGACATGAAGCACCCCAACACCATGGATCTGGTGGCCTATCGGGATGGGGAGGAGAGCGGCCGTATGCGGGTATACAGCATCGGCGGCGGCGATATTTCCATCGAAGGCCGGGAGAATACCAGTAAGGGCGAAGACGAAATCTATCTGGAGAACTCCTTTGCCGAGATCCGTCAGTTTTGCGAGTATCGCTATATTGATCTGGTGGAGTACATCAGCATCAACGAGGGCGAAGAGATTTGGGACTACCTTGCAACCGTGTGGGAGACCATGAAGCATGCCGTGGAAGCCGGCTTGAGCAAAGAGGGCGTCCTTCCCGGCGGACTGAAGATCCAGCGCAAGGCGAAGCTCCTGTACAACAAGGTGCTGGAGACTGCCCATCCCGAGGTTCTGGAATGCCAGAAGGTCTGTTCCTATGCCTTTGCCGTCAGCGAAGAAAACGCAGATAACGGCATCATCGTCACCGCCCCCACCTGCGGCGCCAGCGGCGTGCTGCCCGCGGTGCTCTACTATCTGCGGCAAAAGCGGAAGGTCACCGACCAGCAAATCATCCACGCGCTGGGCGTGGCCGGCCTTTTCGGAGAGCTTGCCAAGAAGAATGCCTCCGTCTCCGGCGCCGAGTGCGGCTGTCAGGCGGAGGTGGGCGTGGCCTGCTCCATGGCAGCCGCCGCAGCAGGCCATGTCTTTGGCTATGACCTGAGCCGGATCGAGTATTCTGCCGAGATCGCCCTGGAACACCACTTGGGTCTGACTTGCGACCCGATCTGCGGCCTGGTCCAGGTCCCCTGCATTGAGCGTAATGCCGTTGCGGCGATGCGCGCGCTGAACTCCGCAAACCTGGCCTTCTTCCTGGAGGGGACCCGCCGCATTAGTTATGATATGGTGCTCAAAAGTATGTACCGTACAGGTATCGACATGAACCAACGCTATCGCGAAACCTCCGAGGGCGGCATCGCCGCGGCCTATATGCGCCGCGGGGGACGAAAATAAGGGATCACGCTCCCTTGAACGCTTTTGAAGATACAGGACACGCAGGGCTCCGCACTTTACTGATGCGAGGCCCTGCGTGTTTTTTGTTTGTGTTATCCTTACTTGGCCCACTGGCGGCCGGTGTTGTCGATACGGGTTTCGCCCTGCAGCAGGAGCTCTGAGACGGGGACGATGATGTAGCCCTCGGCCTGGAGGGCCTCGATGATCCCCGGCAGCGCCTCCGGCGTGTGGATGGCCGCATTGTGAAAGAGAACGATGCTGCCGGCGCGCACGTTTTTCAGCACCCGCCGGCTGATCTCCTCCGCTGGGATGCCCTTCCAGTCCAGACTGTCGCCTTCCCATATAACTGAAACTGTTGAAAATACTTGCTTTTCCGTTTACGAAGCTCAGACTGCCATCTCGATCGGGCCTGCCACCCAACGCGGCCAGAATCTTCTGCACGGCGCAGCCCGTCAGCTGCGAGGCCAGCGCCGTGGTCAGAATGATACCGGCAGAGGGGCCGCCCTTCGGCGTGGCGCAGTCGGGCACATGGATTGACAACGATCTTGCCGCCGCCTTTTGTCGACAGCGTCTGGATGGGGAGAATATCCCGCCCGCCGCCTTCCAGGCAAGACCCGTAACGATGCCGGGCCTTGCTCTCTCCGGCACACGCTTGCGGCGCACCGGGCTCATATCTGTCGGAAGCGGCTTTTCCTTTTCCGCCTATTTTTGGCCGTTATTTCGCGTCACTCTGCGGCTCGTCGCGCCCGACCCGAACATGCAGAAAGACTTTTTTAGTGGACTTGTTGTCTGTTGTGTGCTATAATAAAAAGGAAAAATGAGCTGAAATACAGCCAGTATTGAAGAAAAGGAGAAATGGAACATGAAAAAACTGATCTGCATGATCCTGACAGTCTGCCTTCTTTTTGCTTTGGCAGCCTGCGGAGAAACGAAGCCTGCGGAGCCGGAGATCAAAGAATGGAGCCGGCAGGGCACCTTTGAAGACGAAAGCGGCAATCATCTGCTCGTTAGCCTCTCTGAGACGGAAGGCTATGAGGGCTGGGCGGTAACCCTGATGCTGGACGGCGAGACGCTGGGTTGGATCATCCAACAGGAGGGAAATACCCTGCACGGCAACCTGAACGGCTGGGATGAGAATGCAGAGCCCTTCAACGTGACCATAAGCGAAGAAGGAGAAGACGGTCTGAAGCTCGAGGTTGAGGGCGGCGAGACCTATCATTTCACGAAGATCGACGTACCGGAGGCAACGATCAAGGTCACAGTCAATATTGAGGGCTTTGGCCAGATCGCATATGCCGAAGGGGAGGAAGCGCCTGAGATCGATCCGGAGTTTCCGGCGCAGTCGGCCTATATCGGCCTGGCCGAGCCCGCTGTCCACACCTTCCTGGCCGAGCCGGAGGCGGGCAATCTCTTTGTAAAATGGACAAAGAACGGGGAGGACTTTTCCATCGAGCCGCAGATCACGGTTCTGCTGGACGAAAGCGCGGAATACGTTGCCGTCTTTGAGGAAGACCCGAACTGGCAGAATCCCGTGATGAACTTCGCCGGGGAGTATCAGTGTGACCGGGCGCACGCTACGGTGGAATGCTTCGGCTTTGATGAGGCGTTTATCACCGTCGAGTGGGGCAGCAGCGCACAGGAGCTGACCCGCTGGATCATCGTCGGCAAGCTGGATACCGATACGCTCACCATCAACTATTCCGGCGCCAGCAAAGCAAACCTCGTCTATGACGAGAAGGGTGAAGTCAAGAGCGAGGAGTCCGTATATGACGACGGCACCGGCACCATCGTCTTCCATGACGACGGAAGCTTTACCTGGCATGAGGATCAGGCCGAAAATGGAACGGATCTGGTGTTTGCGTGGAGTTCTGCCGCGGGCGACAGCTCCATGGCCAATCCCTGGACGGAGGCCGACAGCGCAGAAGCCGCCGCGGAAGGAGCGGGCCTTGGCTATTTCAAGCTTCCGGAAGCCGGCATGGAGGTAGGCGGAGGCCCGGTTGGCTGGGATAACTTCCGCTATACGGATCTGCTTGCCGAAGCAAACGGCTACGTTGCCGCAGCGGAGCTTACGGTGCGAAAGGGCGTGAACAGACCGGATCATGACGTGGGCTATGACACGGACGATGTGTCCGGCGATTATACCGCCTATGCGCACGAGTGGACGACGGAGGTAAATGGATGGCAAGTCCGCTGCTTCGGCAACGAGGAGGGGCGGGCGATGAAGGCGATCTGGGCCTCCGACAACTTCAGCTATTGCATTCTGATCCGCGGTCAGGGCGACCTTCGGGACGTCTACGGCCTCGGCGCTGACGAAATCGCCGCTCTCATCGGCGCGATCGAATAAAGAGCAGGATGAACCGCCTTAGCCCTTTGCAGGCAGACGATTAACCGTATACAGATACGCAAAACAAAGCACCTCTGTCCTATGATGCAGAGGTGCTTTGCTTTGGGCAAGAAAAACGGAAAGGCTTACATTTTTTTACAAACAGAAAACGCATTTCTCCAAATTTGCGCTTGCAAAGGGCAAGAGTAAAATGTTATATTATATATTAAGGGAAAAATACCCAGATGTTTTCAGTACAAATCATGAAACAAGGAGGAATCGCAGATGAAGAAATTGCTTTCCTGGCTTCTTGCTCTGGCGCTGTGCCTGTCCCTGTTTCCGGCCGCCGCCATGGCTGAGGAGGATCCTTCGACTCAGCCTGGCGGCCTCGCTCAGGATGACAGCGTAGAGGAGCCCGCAGAGGAGATTGCCCCCGACGTTCCGGGAAACGAGCCGGACGCCCAGCCCCCCACGGCGGATGAGCCGCAGGACTCCGTCGCCTCCGGCGAATGCGGCGATGATCTGATCTGGATGTTGAACAGCGAGGGCGTCCTTACCATTGCCGGCACCGGAGAGATGTGGGACTTTGCAGAAGGGGAGTCGCCCTGGAATTCTCACCGGAGCGAGATCAAGACCCTTCGCTTGACGCCGGGGATGACAAGCATCGGGAATTACGCGTTTTACTATTGCGAGGGCTTGACCGAGGTGACGATCCCGAGCGGCGTGACCCGCATCGGGGACGGTGCTTTCTCCACCTGCTGGCATATGACGAGCATTGTGATCCCGGAGGGCGTGACCAGCATTGGAGCCAAAGCGTTCGAGATCTGCATTTATCTGCCCGGTGTGGAGCTCCCGTCAACGCTGACCGTCATCGGGGAAAAAGCCTTCGCTCGCTGCGAGGCTCTGACCAGCGTGGTGATCCCGGAGGGCGTGACCAGTATGGGGAATAACACATTCGAGAAATGCACCGCCTTGACCAGCGTGAGCATTCCGTCGAGCTTGAGCACCATCCCGGAATACGCATTTTATAGGTGCAGCGCCCTGACCAGCGTGGTGATCCCGGAGGGCGTGACCAGCATGGGGGCAAGCACCTTCGAGGAATGCGGCGCTCTGGAGAGCGTGAGCATTCTGGGGAGCCTGACCGGCATTCCGCAAAGCGCGTTCTGCGACTGCAGCAGCCTGACCGAGATCACGATCCCGGAGAGCGTGACCAGCTTTGGAAGCAGTGCGTTCAGCGGCTGCAGCTCTCTGACCGAGATCACGATCCCGGAGGGCGTGACGAGCTTTGGCGAGTCTACCTTCTCCCGCTGCAGCAGCCTGAACGGCGTGACTATTCCCTCCGGCGTGACCGCCCTTCCTTCTGGCGTGTTCAACGAATGCAGTTCTCTGACCGAGATCACGATCCCGGAGGGCGTGACCAACATCGAATACTATGCGTTCTCCGGCTGCAGCGCTCTGACGAGCGTTGTGATCCCG
>CACYLY010000007.1 GCA_902775355.1 Oscillospiraceae bacterium | reverse complement strand
GTGGGCTCGATCCTGGCTACCTTTGCCCTGGGCGGAATCGCTGGCTATGGCTTTCGGGGAATGCTGCTGCCGCTGCTGCTTGCGGTGTGCGGCATACTGTGCTCGATCCTGGGGTCCTTTCTGATCCGAACCAAGGAAAATGCCAGCCAGGAGGCGCTTCTGCGCAGCCTGCGCACCGGCACCTATTCCGCGGCCATCCTGGCGGCGGTGCTGGCAGCTCCGCTGACCAAGCTCCTGATCGGCAGTTGGGGCGTGTACATCGCCATCCTCAGCGGCCTGGTGGGGGGCTGCGTGATCGGCTATTTTACCGAGTACTACACCTCGGATACCTACAGGCCCACCCGGGAGCTGGCCCAGGAGAGCGAGACCGGCAGCGCTACCATCATCATCGGGGGCCTGTCCCTGGGCATGCGCTCCACCATGGTGTCGATCCTGGTGGTGGCGGCGGCGGTGCTGCTGAGCTTTTTTGCGGCCGGCGGGGCAAAATCCTTTGACCAGGGGCTCTATGGCATCGGCATCGCAGGCGTGGGCATGCTCTCTACCCTGGGCATTACGCTGGCAACCGACGCCTATGGCCCTGTTGCCGACAACGCCGGAGGCATCGCCCAGATGGCGGAGCTGCCCGGAGAAGTGCGGGAGCGCACCGACGCGCTGGACTCCCTGGGGAACACCACTGCCGCCACCGGCAAAGGCTTTGCCATCGGCTCCGCCTCTCTTACCGCGCTGGCGCTGCTGGTGAGCTATGTGGACATAGTACAGGCCAAAACCGAGGAGGTGCTGGACCTGTCCCTTACCAATCCCCTGATGCTGGTGGGGCTGTTTATTGGTACGCTGCTGGCCTTCCTCTTCTCCTCCCTCACCATGGACGGCGTGGAACGGGCGGCCCAGTCCATTGTTCTGGAGGTCCGCCGCCAATTCAAGGAGATCCAGGGAATTATGGACTATCAGGCGGATCCGGAATACGCCAAGTGTGTTGCGCTGTGCACCAAGGGGGCACTGCATGAGATGATCGCTCCCGCTCTGGTGGCAGTGATCGTGCCCATCGTGACAGGCCTGCTGCTGGGCCCGGTCGGCGTGGTGGGGATGCTGGGCGGCGTCTCCGTATCCGGCTTTGCCATGGCGGTGTTTATGTCCAACGCCGGCGGCGCCTGGGATAACGCCAAAAAGTATATCGAAGCGGGGCACCACGGAGGCAAGGGCAGCGAGCAGCACAGGGCAGCTGTTGTGGGCGACACGGTAGGCGACCCGCTGAAGGACACCGCCGGCCCAAGCCTGAACATTCTGATCAAGCTCTGCTCCACGGTCTCAATCGTGTTTTCCGGCCTGATCCTGGCTTTCAACCTGGTAGGGTTGCTCTGATGCTGGAAACGCTGACTATGGATCGAGAGAAGGGAAGAAGCTGCTGCTCTTGAGCAATACGCTTTGATCGAAAATCCCCCAGGGGACGAGCGAAAGCTCATTCCCTGGGGGATCTCATTTCATACTGAACGCTTTTGGTGTAAAGCTGGTGTAGGTAAGGGCAGCCTTAAGCCGAAAAGCGCCGATCTATCAAGGCTTTTTCGCCTTGATCAGTACATGCCGCCCATGTCGGGAGCGGCGGGGGCGGGAGGATTCTTCTCCGGGATGTCGGCCACCAGGCTCTCGGTGGTGAGGACCATGGAGGCCACGCTGGAGGCGTTCTCCAGAGCGCTGCGGCAGACCTTGGTCGGGTCCACGATGCCCAGAGCGATCATATCGCCATAGGCGTCGTTGGCGGCGTCATAGCCGAAGTTCACGCTGTCGGC
Organism: Oscillospiraceae bacterium; assembly: GCA_902775355.1. GTDB lineage: Bacteria > Bacillota > Clostridia > Oscillospirales > Oscillospiraceae > Limivicinus. The sequence continues at coordinate 62,294 of CACYLY010000007.1, read as the reverse complement.
GTCGGCGACCTTGTTCAGGACCACGGCGCCCTCCACGCCGGCGTTCTCGGCGATCTGGATGATGGGGGCCTTCAGAGCCTTGGCCACGATGGCGGCGCCGGTCTTCTCGTCGCCCTCCAGCTTGGCGGTCAGCTTCTCGGCGGCCTTGGAGGCGAGCACGTAGGCGCTGCCGCCGCCGGGGACGATGCCCTCGGCTACAGCGGCGCGGGTGGCGTTCAGCGCGTCCTCGATGCGGAGCTTCTTCTCCTTCATCTCGGTCTCGGTGGCGGCGCCGACCTTGATGACGGCAACACCGCCGGAGAGCTTGGCCAGACGCTCCTGCAGCTTCTCCTTGTCATACTCGGAGGTAGTGGTCTCGATCTGGCGGGCGATCTGGGCGCGGCGCGCTTCGATCTCGGCGGGCTTGCCGGCGCCGTCGACGATGACGGTGTTCTCCTTGGTGACCTTGACCTGGTGAGCCTGGCCCAGAACGGCGAGGCTGGCTTCCTTCAGCTCCATGCCCAACTCGCTGGACACCACAGTGGCGCCGGTGAGCACGGCGATATCCTGCAGCATTTCTTTGCGGCGGTCGCCGAAGCCGGGGGCCTTGACGCAGATGCAGGTGAAGGTGCCGCGCAGCTTGTTCAGCACGATGGTGGCCAGGGCTTCGCCCTCCACGTCCTCGGCGATGATCAGGAGCTTGCGGCCCTGCTGCACGATCTGCTCCAGCAGAGGCAGCACTTCCTGGATGTTGGAGATCTTCTTGTCGGTCAGGAGGATCAGCGCGTCGTCCAGCACGGCCTCCATCTTGTCGGGATCGGTGACCATGTAGGGGGAGAGGTAGCCCCGGTCAAACTGCATGCCCTCGACCACGTCGCTGTAAGTCTCGGCGGTCTTGCTCTCCTCAATGGTGATGACGCCGTTCTGGCTGACCTTCTCCATGGCCTCGGCGATCAGAGCGCCGATGTGCTCGTCGCCGGAGGAGATGGTGCCGACACGGGCGATGTCCTTGGTGCCGGAGACCGGCTGGGACACGGCCTTGATGGCCTCCACCGCGTCGGCGGTGGCCTTCTGCATGCCCTTCTTCATGGTCATGGGGTTGGCGCCGGCGGCCAGGTTCTTGAGCCCCTCGTTGATCATGGCCTGGGCCAGGACCGTGGCGGTGGTGGTGCCGTCGCCGGCCACGTCGTTGGTCTTGGTGGAGACCTCCTTGATGAGCTGCGCGCCCATATTCTCAAAAGCATTCTCCAGCTCGATCTCCTTGGCGATGGTCACGCCGTCGTTGGTGATCAGGGGAGTGCCGAACTTCTTGTCCAGGACCACGTTGCGGCCCTTGGGCCCCAGGGTGATCTTCACGGTGTTCGCCAGCTGGTTCACACCGCGCTCAATGGCCTTGCGGGCCTCTTCTCCGTAAATGATCTGCTTTGCCATGATGCTTGCCTCCTTCAATTACTCGATGATGGCCAAGATGTCGGACTGGCGCACGATGGTGTACTCCACGTCCTCCAGCTTGACCTTGCTGCCGCTGTACTTGCCCACCAGGACCTGCTGACCGGCCTTCACGATCATTTCGACCGGATTGCCGTCCACCAGTCCGCCGGGACCGACTTCGATCACATCGTAGATCTCGGGCTTCTCCTGGGCGGAAGAGGCCAGGAAAAGACCGGAAGCGGTGCGCTCTTCGGCGGCACGCTGCTTCAGGACCACACGGTCAGCCAAGGGTTTGAGTTTCATTGCTTCTATACCTCCAATTTGTATAATACAAAAATCAGCATCGTTAGCACTCAAAACCTATGAGTGCTAACGATGCATACTATACCACAAATTTCTATTTTTGCAAGCCCCCGCGGAAAAGAAGTTATAAACTTTTTGTGACAAGATAATTCGGAATTCGGAATGAAGGAATGAAGACCCCTTCCGGCCTCGCCGCAGGCGGCTCGGCCACCTCCCCCAGAGGGGGAGGCAAGAGACGGCGTTGCTTCCTGCGAGGGGGAGCCATGAGGCGGCCTTGCTTCCCCCTTCGGGGGAAGTCCCCAGTGCGCACACTGGGGAATAGGGGGATTTTCAATCCGTCGCGCAGCGACACCACAATTTCTTCATTTCTTCATTAGCGACGCGACTTCATTCGCGCAGCGTCTTCATTTCTTCATTCGCAACGCGTCTTCATTTCTCGAAGAACTGCATCCCCTTGGGGACGATCAGGTTCAGGGCCTTGGGGACCATGCGGATGCGGAACTCCGTCGCCCGCAGGGCTTCGCCGTCCAGCTGGGCCACGTCTTCTTTTTCACAGCGGATGACAAGTTCCCCGGAAGTGCGAATATGCTTGATGATGGGGGCCATCTCGTCTGCCCGGCCCTTGGAGTACTTGCCGATCAAGGCGGCGAACTGGATCAGATTCACCTTCTGGGCAATGAACACGTCCATGATCCCATCGTCTGGCATGGCGTCCAGACTGGGGTTGAAGCCGCCGCCGTAATAGCGCCCGTTGCAGGCGCAGATCAGGGTGTGCATGCCGCCTTCGGTGAAATCGCCGCAGGTGACCGTCATCGGGGTGGCGATGCCCTTGAACATGTTCACCACCGCCGAGACCACATAGCCGGTGGCGCCGCCGATGAGGGGGATGCCGCTGTACTTGTGCACGTCGGTGCCGATGCGGGCGTCCACGCCCACGGAGCAGATGTTGGCGCTCCAGCGGCCGTTGCAGTCGATCAGGTCGATGGGGCGCACTGTGCCCTCCAGCAGGGCGTCCAGATCCCGGAAGGACTCCTTCTCCTCGCCGAACATACGGCAGAAGTCGTTGCCGGTGCCGGTGGGGAAGGGGCAGAGGGCCACATTGGGCTTTTGCGCCGCGCCGCAGACACACTCGTTGAAGGTGCCGTCTCCGCCGCAGGCGTAGATGCGCAGCGCTTCCCCGGAGGCCGCTTCCTCTTCGATCTTCCGGGCGGCGTCCATGGGGGCCTTGGTCACGTAGATCTCATAGCTTCCCTCCCGTTTGGCAAAAGCTGCCTGCACCTTCGCGCGGACCTCCTCGGTCTTGTCCTTGCCGCCGGCGGTGGGGTTGACGATGAACAGATGTTTCATAGCGGTCGCCTCTCTCATTTATAATACATAAACAGATCGCACTTGATCATGCCGTTGTAGAGCTTGCGCTTTTTATCCGCCTCCCGGCCGAAGCAGCGCTCGAATTCCGTGTGGGAGGACAGCAGATAGAGCGCCCAGTTTTCGCTCTTCCGCCAGGCCTCGCCGAAGGCCCGGTAGAGATCTTCCGCCTCTGCCTTCTCGCCGATGCGCTCCCCGTAGGGCGGGTTGGTGACGATCACGCCCCGCTCGGTCTGCCGGTCGAAATCCCGGGCGTCGGCCACCTCAAAGCGAACAATGTCCGCCACCCCGGCCCGCTCGGCGTTAGCCCTGGCTATGGCCACGGCCTTGGGGTCCAGGTCCGTGCCCAGGATCCGATAGTCCCCGTGATATTCCAACCCGGCGGCCAGCTCCTTTTCCTGCGCCCAGACGCGCTGATCCAGGCTTCGCCAGTCCATGGCGGCGAAGTGCCGGTTTTTGCCGGGGGCGATATTGCGGGCAATGAGGGCGGCCTCGATGGGGATGGTGCCGCTGCCGCAGAAGGGGTCCACAAACTCGTCCCGCCCACGATAACGGGCCAGATTCACCATGGCGGCGGCCAGGGTCTCCCGCAGGGGAGCGGCGTTGGCTGCCGGCCGGTAGCCCCGCTTGTGCAGGCCCTCGCCGCTGGTGTCCAGACACAGCGTGACCTGGTCCTTCATGATGGAAAAGCGGATCTGCACGGTCTCGGCGCTCTCTTCAAACCAGGAGAGGTGATAGCGGGCTTTCAGCCGCTCCACCACGGCCTTTTTGATGATCTTCTGGCAGTCCGGCACGGAGAAGAGCTTGGAGTTCAGGCTGTGCCCCGTCACGGGAAAGGCGGCGTTTTTGGGGATCCAGCGCTCCCAGGGCAGGGCCCTGGTCTGCTCAAACAGCGCGTCGAAGCTCCGGGCTTCAAAGCGGCCCAGCTCCAGCAGCACCCGCTCGCCGGTGCGCAGGCGGAGATTGGCCCGGGCCAGGGCGTTCTCGTCCCCGGAAAAACAGACCCGGCCGTTCTCGGCGGCCACCTCCGGCAGCTCCATGCGGCGCAGCTCTTCTGCCGCCAGACCCTCCAGCCCAAACAGGCAGGGGACAACAAAATGCAGGCTCATAGGCACCTCTTTCTGACGTTTTGTGCTTGTTGTCTACAATATACAACAAAAGAAACGGACTGTAAACGAAAAATTGCGTTTGCCGAGGCCGCAAACCGCTACATTTAGCGAGTTATGTAAAAAAAGAGGAAAAAAACTATTGAATTTTTATGTATTTAGCGGTATAGTAGGGCGTGGTCATAAATTGTTCATTTTTGAAGGGGTATCCCAATGCCGATCGAGCGTCAGAGCTTTCTCACCATCCTGGAGGATTCCTTCAGCGCCTATTATGATATCGTCCCTCAGGAGCACCCGACGCTGCCGCTGGTCTTTCGCGGAGATTACCTGAAGCGGGACGAGCGCTACTGGCTCATGAAGAGCATCCCCATCTGGGCCAGCGAGACGGGCGAATTTGCCTACATCTTCTCCGCGGAACAATTCAGTCCGGAACTGGCCAAGGCCTGCATCGACTTCGCTCTGGAGGACGGGCTGCCCCGGGTCAAGCCCCATAAGGACCATCAGCATACGGATATCAAGGTCCTGCTCATCGCGGACTCCGCCCAGGAGGAAACCCGCAGGCTGGTTCAGAAGTCCAGCTTCACCAAGAACTATCATCATTCGTTCTGGGGCTTTTCCAATCTCCTGGCGGCCATCGTGGACCTGCAGGAGAAAAAGACCTATCCCAACAAGGCGGGCTACGCCTTGGAAAAATATTTTCGTAAACTGTTTGACGTCAGAAAAGAGGAAGGCTGAGGTCAAATGGTCATAAAAACTTTTTCATTTAAGGAGTGAAAAGTATGAGCGCATTACTGATCCTCGTTGTCGGCCTCGTTCTGCTTGCTCTGGGCTATGTCTTCTACGGTGGCTGGCTCGCCAAGCAGTGGGGTGTTGACCCCAACCGCGAAACCCCGGCTCACACCAGCTACGACGGCAAGGACTTCGTTCCCGCCAATCCCGCCGTGCTGATGGGCCACCACTTCTCCTCCATCGCCGGTGCCGGCCCCATCAACGGACCGATCCTGGCTTCCCCCTTCGGCTGGCTGCCTGTTTTCCTGTGGATCGTCCTGGGCGGCATTTTCTTCGGTGCCATGCACGACTTTGGCGCCCTGTTCTCCTCCATCCGTCACAACGGCGGCTCCATCGGCGAGGTTATTCGTGACTCCATGGGCGTCAAGGCTCAGCGTCTGTTCACCATCTTCGCCCTGCTGGTGCTGATTCTGGTCATCGCCTCCTTCACCAACGTCGTGGCCAGCACCTTCGCCTCCGGCTTCACTGACGGGGCCCGTACCGCTCCCGTGATCACCACCGGTGTTGAGAACGTGTCCGGTACCGCTTCCACCGCCACCACGTCCCTGCTGTTCATCCTGATCGCCTTCATCTTCGGCTTCTTTGTGTACCGCAAGAACGCCAAGATCGGCCCCGCCACCATCGTCGGCATCATCGGCATCATCGTCATCGTGTTCGCCGGCCTGAACCTGGGCATCAACATGAGCTACAAGTTCTGGGTGTTCTTCATCGCCATCTATGTCACCCTGGCTTCCATGCTGCCTGTCTGGATGCTGCTGCAGCCCCGCGACTACCTGAGCTCCTTCCTGCTCTACGCCATGATGATCCTGGCTCTGTTCAGCATCGTCGGCTCCGCCTTCACCGGCAAGGTCAATGTTGAGCTGCCTGTCTTCGTGTGGAAGAACGGCGCCAACTACCTGTTCCCGACCCTGTTCATCACCGTGGCCTGCGGCGCTGTGTCCGGCTTCCACTCCCTGATCGGTTCCGGCACCACCTCCAAGCAGCTGAACTCTGAGAAGGACGCCAAGGTCATCGGCTACGGCGCCATGATCGTTGAGTCCGCTCTGGCCATCATGGCCCTGCTGGCCATCGCCGTCATCGCCAAGAAGGACGGCCTGCCCGCTGCTCCTGCCGCCAAGTTCGCTGCCGGTCTTGCCACCATGTTCAGCATCGTCACCGGCAAGGACGGCTCCCTGGTCACCAGCGGTGTTGTGTACAACCTGCTGACCCTGGCTGTCTCCGTCTTCGCTCTGACCTCTCTGGACTCCGGCTGCCGTCTTGCCCGTTACATGTTCGGCGAGCTCTTCACTCCGGAAGGAAAGACCTATGAGGATCTGACCGGCGTGCGCAAGTTCTTTGCCACCCCGATCGTCGGCACCCTGATCCTGGTCATCATCGGCTGCGGCCTGGGCCTGAACCCCGACCTGAAGGCCATCTGGGGCGTGTTCGGCGCTGCCAACCAGCTGCTGGCCGGCCTTGCCATGCTGGCTGTTGCCGCTTGGCTGGGTCAGATCGGCAAGAACAACAAGATGTTCTTCTTCCCGATGATCTTCATGCTCTGCGCCACCCTGACCTCTCTGGTCCTGACCGTTATCGCCAACTTCAAGAAGATCGCCGGCATGGTTCCCGACTACACCGCCAACTGGGGCGACTGGTACACCGTGATCTGGTCTCTGGGCCTGATCGTTCTGGCTGTGATCCTGGTCATCACCGGCATCAAGACCCTCGGCAAGGAGAAGAAGGCTTGATCGCCTGCTTTTCCCTAAAACTTAAAGATTCCTCTACAAGAAGGGCTGCTTTCGGGCAGCCCTTTTTGTATGGCGTATCCCCCCTTGCCGGAAACAGGGGACTATGCTATAATCTTCCAGAGGTGATGAAACATGGATATCATGTCTGAATATCGCAGCAAGCTCTGCTCCGCCGAAGAGGCTGTGCGCCTCGTCAAAGACGGCGACTGGGTAGACTATGGCTCCAACAACGGCTATCCTCCCACGCTGGACGCGGCCCTGGCCGCAAGACGGGACGAGCTTCACCACGTGAAGGTCCGCGGCAATCTGCTGCGGGGCCCCGTGGCCGTGGCGGAGTGCGACCCCAGCCAGGAGCACTTCGTTTACAACACCTGGCACTGCTCCGGCTATGAGCGCAAGCTCTGCGACCAGGGGCGGGCCTTCTTTACCCCCATGCTCTTCCGGGATCTGGACCGTTACTATCACCAGTTCCTGACGGTGGACGTGGCCATGCTCTCCGTGGCCCCCATGGACGAGAAGGGCAACTTCAATCTCTCCGGCGCCCTGGGCGCGGAGCGGGGCATCGCCGACACGGCGAAGAAGATCATCGTGGAGGTCAACGAGAACATGCCCCGGGTGAAGGGCGACCCCGCGGGGACCTCCATCCCCCTGAGCCGGGTGGATGCCATCGTGGAGGCGGGGGCTCTGCCGCTCTGGGAGATGAAGTCTCCCGAGCCCACGGAACTGGACCGGCAGATCGCCGGCCATGTGCTGCCCCTGATCCCCGACGGGGCGGTGATCCAGCTGGGCATCGGCGGCATGCCCAACGCCCTGGGCGAGCTGCTGGCGGAGTCCGACCTGAAGGACCTGGGCATGCACACCGAGCTCTGCTCCGACGGCTACCTGGCCCTCTTCAAGGCGGGCAAGCTCACCAACGCAAAAAAGACCCTGCACCCCGGGAAAGGGGTACTGGGCCTGGCCATCGGCTCCCAGGAGCTCTTCGACTGGATCAACGAGAACGAGGGCATCATGGGCGCGCCGTTGAGCTATGTGAACAATCCCTGGGTGATCGCCCAGAACGAGAAGATGATCTCCATCAACGGCTGCCTGAACGTGGATCTCTACGGCCAGGTGGCCTCCGAGAGCGCCGGCACCCGCCAGATCAGCGGCACCGGCGGTCAGCTGGACTTTGTCACCGGCGCGGCCATGTCCAAAGGCGGCCGGGGCTTCCTGTGCCTGACCTCCACATTCACGGACAAAAAGGGCCAGCTCCACTCCCGGATCCTGCCCCAGATGGGCGGGGACATCATCACCACGCCCCGCAGCCAGGCGCCCACCATCGTCACCGAGTTCGGCGCGGCGGAGCTCACCGGCCGCAGCACCTGGGAGCGTGCCGCCCGGCTCATCGACATCGCCCACCCGGATTTCCGGGAGGAGCTGATCCGCAAGGCCGAGGAGCAGCACATCTGGCTGCCGTCCAACAAGAGATAAAAACCTCCCCCCGCAGCGCCGGGCATTGCCCGGCGAACAGCCGGGGACGTCGCCGAGCAATGCTCGGCGCTACGGGCGGCCAACAAGAGATGAACAGTAGGGGAGGGGCTTGCCCCTCCCGCCGATGATAGGAAATGCGATGAATATTGACGAACATCTGTACCGGGGACGCCCGGAAGGGGAGCGCATCCTCAAGGAGAAGCGCTGCTATGATTTTCTGGACCGCCTGGGCGTCGAATACTTCCGGGTGGACCACGAGCACGCCGACACCATTCCGGACTGCGAGCTGGTGGAGGGTCTGCTGGGCTGTAAGATCTGCAAGAACCTGTTTTTGACGAACCGCCAGCAGACGGATTTCTATCTGCTCATCATGCCCGGAGAGAAGCCCTTCAAGACCAAGCTCCTTTCCAAGCAGATCGGCTCCGCCCGGCTGAGCTTTGCGGGGCCGGAGCATATGGAGCGGTATCTGGACATTACCCCCGGCTCCGTCAGCGTTCTGGGCCTGATGAACGACAGGGAGAAAAAGGTCCGCCTCCTGGTGGACCGGGATTTGCTGCAGGAAGAAAACTTCGGCTGCCACCCCTGCATCAACACCTCCAGCCTGCGCTTTCGGACGGCGGATCTTTTCGACAGGATCCTCCCCGCCCTGGAGCACGAGCCCACCTTTGTGGAGCTCCCCTGGGTGGTGGAGGAGTGATTTGTAGGGGCCGACGCCCTCGGCGGCCCGAGATGAAAAGAAAAGATCCATGTCTCACATTTTCTCTGAAACCTTTTGGCCTTCTCATCCGTTAAACAGGCAGAGAGGAGGGGATAGCGATGAAAACGTTGGGGAAAACCCTGAAAACGCTTGGCCTGATCCTTCTGATCTGTATCGTGATGCTGCCGATCCTATGGTGGGGGATGTTCTATTTCGGCATGTTCTATGCCACATCTCACAATTATCAGAAGTGGGAAGATGCTGACGACGGTTTCGTTTATTTGCTTCGAGACGGGAAAAAGAAAGCAGGCGTGAGCTCTGTTACGTATGATCCGGCGTCCGGCAGTTCTTTGATCGTCATCCCGGAAGCGTATGGTGACTACCCGGTGGTAGAACTGGGCGGCTATGTGGGCAAGGGCGCGCCATGCCCGTTTGACATAGAAGTGAAGGGCATCCACTCTACGATGGGGGTATCCCCGTCCTACGGGACCTTCGGAAAAGTCAACGGGAAAAAGGTGGACCTCATCTATTATGATGTTACTTTGAACCTGGGCGCCAATATCAAGGAGATCTACGCCCGTCAGGACGGCCTATATGTAGAAAAAGGAAGCGACAGGGGAGAAGTCCATGTGGTCCGGGTATACGTCAACTGCGATCCCGCCAATCGGGACTTTTACTCCGAAAACGGCAGACTGTACGACAAAAAGGGAAAGCTGGTCGATGGCTTCTTCTGGTGGGATGAGGATTTCGGCGGGTGAGAAGGCAGGGAATGCCGTCAGTATCAACGTAGGGGCGATTCACGAATCGCCCGCGCAAAATAACAGATCTCATAGAATCAAGTGAGGCGAATCCGTACCTGTGTACGAATTCGCCTCACGTTTTTGATTGTTGGAACAGCTCGTGCACGGGCCGCCGAGGGCGTCGGCTCCTACATCACGCATACACTCTCGGCACTCGCTTGGACACCGCGCAGAGCAGCTCGTAGGAGATGGTGCCGGCGGCGGCGGCCAGAGCGTCCAGGTCGTTGCGCTCGCCGAAAATCTCCGCCTCGCTGCCCACATGGGCCTCCGGCAGATCCGTCAGGTCCGCCATGCACATGTCCATGCAGATGTTGCCCCGCTGGGGAGCGAAGCCCCCGGCCACGGCGAAGCTGCATTTGTTGGAGAGGATCCGGGGCAGCCCGTCCGCGTAGCCGATGGCCAGGACACCCATGCGGGTGTGCCGCTCCGTCACGAAGTGCCTGCCGTAGCTCACGCTGGTGCCGGCCTCGTAGTGCTTGATGGTGCTGACCGTGGTGACCAGGCGCATGCAGGGCTTCAGGCCCAGGCGGCCCGTGTCGTCCCCGTAGCCGTAGAGCAGCAGACCGGGGCGCACCATGTCCAGGGCCATCTCCGGATAGTGGACCACGGCGCCGGAGTTGGCGCAGTGGCGGATGGCGAAGCGAAAGCCGCAGCGGCTCTCCACCGCCTCGATCACCGCCATAAACAGTCGAAACTGCTCCCGGGTATAGGCCTCGTTGTCCGCTCCCGGCTCGTCCGACACGGCGAAGTGAGTGTAGATCCCCTCCGGCTCCAGATTCGGCAGCTGACAGGAGGCGATGACGTTCCCCACGCCCAGGTCAAAGTAGTCCCCGGCGCAGAGGAAGCCAAGGCGGGACATGCCCGTGTCCAGCTTGATATGGACCCGCAGCGTCTTCCCCAGGGCCTGAGCCGCGGCGGAATACTCCCGAGCCTTGGCCAGGGCGCTGACGGTCTGGGTAAAGCCCTGGTCGATGAGCATGCCCGTATATTCCGGCGGGGTGTGGCCCAGGATCAGCACCGGCATGGTGATGCCGCCCCGGCGCAGCTCCAGAGCCTCGTCCAGGCAGGAGACGGCCAGATACTCCGCCCCCGCCTCCTGCAGCAGGCGGGAGACGGGCAGGGCGCCGTGGCCGTAGGCGTCGGCCTTCACCACGCCCAGAAAGCGGCAGCCGGTCGGCAGCGCGGCGCGGATGGCCTCGTAATTATGGCGGATGTTGGGCAGGGAGATCTCCGCCCAGGTCCTCTTCTGTAAATCGTTCATCTCTTTTTATCCTCTAAGAATCAGTGCATTTGCCAGTTTTTGATCTCGCAGCTTACGGGCACGGTCTCGCCGCACTGGATCTCACACCGGCAGGGGAGACCCTCGGCATCAAACCAGACCCGGGCCCGGACCGCGTCGTCATACAGGAGCTCCACGCCGTCCATGCCCTCTTCCGTCCAGAACGCGTCCGCGTGGCCCCGCTTCAGGGCGTCCGTCAGCAGGGGGAGGGCGGACATGGGCGTGAGCCCAAAGGCGTCCAGATCCCCGGTGTCCAGGATCAGACCGTCGTACTCCAGGGTGCTTTTTCCCGCCTCCAGCCGGGCGGAAATGCCGGAAATGCTGTCCGGCGCCAGAATCGTGACCCGCTGCACCCCGTCCTCCAGGGAGTAGCGCAGGGTGAATCGGGCCTGACGGTCCGGATAAGAGGCGGTGAGCTCCGCCGTGAAAGTCAGAGCCTCGCTTTGATTCAGCCGGGCGGAGAAGGCCTGGAAGCGGTCCAGCGCGGCGTTGCCGCAGGCGCTGAGCAGCAGGCAGAACAGCAGGGGGAGCAGGACAAGGCGCTTTTTCATGGGTACCTCCGAGTGATCGTAGTACCCTATGCCTATGCGCATGGGAACATTATAATGCCTGCCGATTGCCCCGTCAATCGATTCTTTCGGATTCCGCAGGGTGAATCAGGCAAAAAGTACAAAAATCCTCTTGAAAAATTGTGCGAACTGTGATAGTCTATGCCTGCTGTGATCGGGAAAATAGCGCTTTCCGTGACGGACAGAGAATGAGGGTCGGCGGCTGTGAACCCTCAACGTCATCCGCGCTTGGTTCGCCCGGGAGCTCCGGCCAATCCCCGGCGTGTGGTGCGCGTTACGGCACCGAGAGTGCGATTCTGCGGAATCGAATGTGGGTGGTACCACGGAAGCGTCGGCTTTCGTCCCAGTGCGGGACGGAGGCTTTATTTTTTTGTTTTTCCGCTTAAGCACCCCTGTGTAAGGGGAGGCTATAAGGAAGGAATACCCCTCAGTCCGGCTTCGCCGGACAGCTCCCCTTTCGGGGGAGCCTATAAGGAAAGGAGATAGAAATGAGAGAAATGATGCAGGCGCTGCGGGAGGCGGCCGGAAAGGCCATTCTCGAAGCGGAGGATGTGGACAAGCTGGAGGAGCTGCGGATCAGGTATCTGGGCAAGAAGGGCGAGATGACCGCTATCCTGCGCCAGATGGGCAAGCTCTCCCCCGAGGAGCGCCCGGTGATGGGGCAGCTGGCCAACCAGGTCCGCGGCGAGATCGAGAGCCTGCTGGAAGAGCGCCGGCGCAGCGTCAGCGAGGCCATGCTGGAAAAGAAGCTGGAGCGGGAAGCCCTGGACGTGACCCTGCCCGGCGAAAAGCCCCATCTGGGCCACAAGCACCCCATGTACAACGTGCTGGACCAGATCAAGGACATCTTCATCGGCATGGGCTTTGAGATCCTGGACGGCCCGGAGGTGGAGCTGGCGGACTACAATTTCACCAAGCTGAACATCGACGAGGGCCATCCTTCCCGGGACTGGACCGATACCTTCTATTTTACGCAGGACAGCCGGATCCTGCTGCGCACCCAGACCTCTCCCATGCAGATCCACGCCATGGAGAACCGGAAGCCGCCCATTCGGGTCCTGGCTCCCGGCCGGGTCTACCGCAAGGACGAGGTGGACGCAACCCACAGCCCCATGTTCCACCAGATCGAGGGTCCACTTCCCCTTCACGGAGCCCAGCTGCGAGCTGGACATCCAGTGCCACAAGTGCGGCGGCAAGGGCTGCCCCACCTGCAAGGGCGAGGGCTGGATCGAGCTGCTGGGCGCCGGCATGGTGCATCCCAAGGTGCTCTCCGGCTGCGGCATCGACCCGGACGTGTATTCCGGCTGGGCCTTTGGCATGGGCCTGGAGCGCCTGGCCATGGGCGAGTACAAGATCACGGACCTGCGTCTCATTTTCGAGAACGACGTCCGGTTCCTTGAACAGTTCTGACTTGCTTCCCCCAAGGGGGGAAGTGCCCCGTCAGGGGCGATAGGGGGACTTCTGCAGCCCCCTCAGTCGCTTCGCGACAGCTCCCCCGCAAGACGAGGAAGCCAAAAAGGAGGATTTATTGATATGAAAATGCCGAGAAAATGGCTCAATGAGTTTGTGGATCTGCCTCTGGAGGAGGTAGGGGACAAGGCCTTTGCCGAGGCCATGAGCGTCTCCGGTTCCAAGGTGGAGGTCACCGAGGATCTGAGCCAGACTATCCATAACGTAAAGGTGGGGCGCATCCTGTCTCTGGAGAAGCACCCCAATTCCGACCACATGCTGGTGACCCGGATCGACGTGGGCGAGGAAGCTCCCGTTCAGATCGTCACCGGCGCCTGGAACGTCCACGTGGGGGACCTGGTGCCCGTGGCGCTGCACAAGTCCCTGCTCCCCAACGGGGTGAAGATCGAGAAGGGCAAGCTCCGGGGCGTGGAGTCCTTCGGCATGCTCTGCTCGCTGAAAGAGCTGGCCACCGACGTCCATGACTTCCCCTACGGGCAGATCCGGGCCGCGGCCCTGCTGAACAACTACCACCCCATCGACCCGGCCAAGCCCTCCGTCTCCCCGGACATCAAGAGCGGGGATCGGATCTTCGGCAAGGTCGTGGCGGCGGAGGTCACCGCGGTGGAGAACGCCGGCGTGAACCTGTGGAAGTGCAGCCTGGCCACCGGGGCCGAGACCGTCACAGCCTGCCAGAACGTCCACGCGGGCGACCTGGTGGCCTACAACACCGAAAAGGACGCCATCTGCACCCTGGCGGATCTCCACGCCGAGCAGAGGGAGTTTCCCAACTGCATCGAGGACGGCATCCTGATCCTCCATGAGGACTGCAGGCCCGGCGACGACATGGCGAAGCTCCTGGGCCGGGACGACCATGTGGTGGAGTACGAGATCACCCCCAACCGGCCGGACTGCCTGTGCATGATCGGCCTGGCAAGGGAAGTGGCCGTCACCTTCGGCAAGGAGCTCAAGCTCCACGAGCCGGCGGTGCAGGCCAGGGCCGGCGGCAATATTGCCGATCTGGCGAAGATCGTCATCGAGGATCCGGTGCTCTGCCCCCGCTACACCGCCCGGATGGTGAAGAACGTGAAGATCGCTCCCTCGCCGGAATGGATGCGGGAGCGGATCCGCAACGCGGGCATGCGCCCCATCAACAACCTGGTGGACATCACCAACTACGTGATGCTGGAGTACGGCCAGCCCATGCACGCCTTTGATTTCAGCTGCGTGCAGGACGGGGAGATCCGGGTCCGCGTGGCCCGGGAAGGGGAGAGCATCCGCACCCTGGACGGCAACGACCGGCCCCTGACCCCCGGCATGCTCTGCATCTGCGATACGAAGCGGCCCGTGGCCGTGGCCGGCGTCATGGGCGGCGAGAACAGTGAGATCGTGGGGGACACCGCCATGGTGCTCTTCGAGAGCGCCTGCTTCAACGGCCCCTCCGTCCGCCGCACCGCCACCGCCCTGGGCATGCGCACAGACGCCTCCTCCCGTTTCGAGAAGGGTCTGGACGCCGAGGGCACCCTGAAGGCCGTGAACCGGGCCTGCGAGCTGGTGGAGCTGCTGGGCGCCGGCGAGGTGGTGGAGGGCGTGATCGACGTCTACCCCGGCAAGAAGCCCCAGACCACGGTGAAGCTGGAGCCGGAGAAGATCAACGCCCTGCTCGGCACCGCCATCGACGAGGGGACCATGCGGAAGATCCTGAGCGACCTGGGCTTCGGCTTCGACGGAGACACCATCCTGGTTCCTTCCTGGCGCGGCGACGTGGAGCACTACTCCGACATTGCGGAGGAAGTGGCCCGCTTCTACGGCTACAACGAGATCCCCATCGCCTTCTCCGGCGGCATCAGCACTGCCGGCGGCTACAGCCCCCTGCAGCAGACGGAGCGGCGCATTGGCGAGGTCTGCCGCAGCATGGGCCTGGACGAGATCATCACCTATTCCTTCATCAGCCCCGCCTATTATGACAAGATCCGCATGCCCAAGGACGATCCCCGGCGGGACAGCCTGAAGATCCTGAACCCCCTGGGCGAGGACAGCTCCATCATGCGCACCACCATCCTGCCCTCCATGCTGGAGATCCTGACCAGAAACTACAACTACCGCAACCGGGAGGCCGCCCTCTACGAGATCGGCCGCGTCTACCGCAAGCGGCCCGACGGCCTGGCGGACGAGCCCAGGATCGTCTCCCTGGGCGCCTACGGACCCAAGATGAGCTTCTTCGTCCTCAAGGGCTGGGTGGAGAACCTGCTGGCGGACCTGGGAGCGGCCGCGCCCCACTTCGTGCGGGAGAGCGGCAACCAAGCCTACCACCCCGGCCGCTGCGCCAGGGTCTTCGTGGGCGAGACCGAGATCGGCGTCCTGGGCCAGATCCATCCCCAGACCGCCGCCAACTACGGCGTGGACGCGGAGCTCTACTGCGCGGAGCTGTCCTTCGAGGCGCTGCTGCAGGTGAAGGGCGAGCTGCCCGTGTTCAAACCCCTGCCCCGCTTCCCGGCGGTTACGAGGGATATCGCCGTGGTGTGCGACGCGTCTGTCCCCGTGGGCGACATGACCGAGGCCATCCTCGCCGGCGGCGGCCAGTATCTGAAGGGCTGCAGCCTCTTCGACGTCTACACCGGCCACCACATCGCCGAGGGCATGAAGTCCGTGGCCTTCTCCCTGACCATGCGCGCCGATGACCAGACCCTCACCGACGAGCACGCCGAGGAGACGGTCAGCCGGGTGCTGAGGCTGCTGAAGGAGAAATTCAACGCCGTCATCCGGTAAAAAAATGGAAGAGATGCTCTTTTTCGACTTTACTTGACGAAAAAACATGTTATAATATAGCCAGAAAAAAGAGGCAAAGGGGGAACCTTCATGGAGGACGCCACCAGAAAATTCGCCGCGATGGACAGCAAGGCGGAAATGCGGGAGATTTTAACGACCGTATATAAATCCCTCAAGGTCAAAGGCTATAATCCGATCAACCAGTTGGTGGGATATATCCTGTCCGAGGATCCGACTTATATCACCAACTACAACAACGCCCGGACCCTGATCTGCCGGATCGACCGGGACGAAGTGCTCCAGGAGCTGCTGCGCAATTATCTGGAGAAGTAAGGCACAACAAGAACGATCCCCCGATCTTTCGGGGGATTTTTCTTTTCCTCCGCCGGCGGTGAAACCTTTTGCCGCGCTGAGACGTTCTTTTGTCGGAAGAGCCGGGAGCGGAGGGCCTGGGCCGGGGGAATTTTTAAAATGTGTAAGAAAAG
Organism: Oscillospiraceae bacterium; assembly: GCA_902775355.1. Classification (GTDB taxonomy): domain Bacteria; phylum Bacillota; class Clostridia; order Oscillospirales; family Oscillospiraceae; genus Limivicinus. The sequence continues at coordinate 46,076 of CACYLY010000007.1, read as the reverse complement.
CTTGTCAAGGGAAAAGGTCTATGATAAAATAACTGAGATTGAGCACTCTTTTTGCGTCTGCGGGGGACGTCCGTCCGGCACAGCGCAGCAGTTCTCTGTCTGAAGGACAATACGGAGGGATCTTGTTATCAATGAAGACGTTACTCATGCTTGCAATGGCGGCCTGCGCCGTTTTCGCCATTCTTCTTATCCTGTTTCAGATCTTCGTGAAGAATAAAAAAGTAAAACACACGACCATGCTGGTGCTGAACAGGCTGTTCGGCTTTCTGTTCCTCACCGCTGTGATCGTCGGCATCGCCGCCTTGGGCGCGGGCTACATCGCCACCCGGGAAGAATATCCCAACACGCGGGAGACCGTGGTGATGACGATGGAGGAGACCCGCCGTTTCCGCTTCGTGCCCAGGATCTTCCTGACCCAGACGGAGACCGACGAGATCATGGCCAGAAGGGACGCGACCATGGATGAGGTGATGGACCCCACCCTGATCCATGTGGCGGCCCAGGATCCCCAGTCCGAGACTGCGGATCCCAGCCAGCCCAGCACCCCGAAGACAGACAATTACGGTCTGGTGGACGAGGATGGGGACGGCTACATCCTGGTTCCGGTCAGCGGCCGGGGCTTTAACGGATACATGCTCATCGTGCTGGATCCCACCCGCTGCTTCGTGGCCAAGGGCGGCAACGGCCAGACCATCAACCTGATCGCCCAGCGCACCGGCGCCATCGGCGGCATCAACGGCGGCGCTTTCCGGGACGAGAAGGGCGGCGGCACTGGCGAGTACCCCGAGGGGCTGACTATTATCGACGGGCAGATGATCGAGGCGGCCCGCTGGGGGCAGGAGTCTTTCGCTGGCTTCGACTCCCAGGGCATCCTCCACGTGGGCTACTTCACCTATGCCGACTGCCTGGATATGGACATCGTGGGCGGCGTTTCCTTCTCGCCTCCGCTGATCATCAACGGCGTGCCCCAGGATACCAGCTATATCCCCAGCGGCGTGAACCCCCGCACCGCCATCGGCCAGCGGGCTGACGGCGCGGTCCTTATGCTGGTCATCAACGGCCGCCAGCTCTCCAGCGCCGGCGCGACCTATGACGACGTCATCGACGTGATGCTCCAGTTCGGCGCGGTGAACGCCATGAACCTGGACGGCGGCTCTTCCACGGTCATGTACCTGAACGGCGAGCTGGTCAATACCCCCTCCTCCGAGAGCGGTTATTCCCGCGGCCTGCCCGACGCCTTTATGTTCCGTTAAGATTGAGGTAAATAACGATGGAGAAAACAAAGAAAAGGAAAGTCAAGATCGGCAAGCTGGTCTACATCGTCTTTATGGTGGTTTGGGCCGCCGTTCTGTGCTTCGGTACATACTATCTCTGGTCCAGCGTGAGAACCTTTGCCCAGTATTGGGAGGACGCGCAGGTGGCTCCCAAGGTGGAAGCCTATAAGGATAAGCTGAACGAACAGATCTGGGAGAGCGGGGACAAGGGCGTGATCAAGACCATCTCCGAGATGGAGCACCCCTATCAGACGGACGAGGAATGCGTCCAGGTCCTGAAGGAGATCATGGCGGAGGATCTGCGCTGCCTGCCGGGCGTCCGGGTCGATGATCAGAAGAGGACCTATGATCTTTTCTCCGGGCACAGCAAGTTCGGCCAGGTATTCGTGGTCCAGAGGGCCTTTGAGCCCGATGAAAATCCCCTGGTCAACCTGGCCATTGAGAAGATGTCCGCCTACCCCTGGGAAGTGGAGGAGGACAGCGTGCAGTTCTTCCTGGACGGCCTGTACACCTCCTTTGACATTACCGTGCCGGAAAACTACACCGTTCTGGTCAACGGCCACCCGCTGACGATGGATAACGTGGTGGAAAGCGGCATCCACTACAATGTGCTGGAGGAGTACTACGAGGAATTCGAGGGCCTGCCCACCAAGACCAGATATCACGTGGAGCAGATCTTCGGCCACGTGGACTATCAGCTGCTGGACGCCAACGGCAACCCCACCGAGATCGACCCCGAGCAGGACGATTCCCAGTTCATCGAGCCCGTTTCCCAGGAGCTCTTTGATCGCTTCGACGGCTTCAACACCCAGTTCACCAAGCGCTACCTGGAGTTCTGCGCCGGCACCGGCGAAATGTGGTATGAGTACAATATCCTGCAGCATTTCGTGCTGAAGGACAGCGACCTGGCCAGCCGGCTGTACCGGATGATCGACAGCTACATGGGCTGGCAGCACAACTACAACTACAATTTCAACGGCAGCACCCTCAACAGCGTCACAGCCCTGGGCAACGGCATCTATGTGCTGGACGTGTCGGCGGACGCAGGTTCCCAGATGCCCGCGGGCTATGTGAAGGTCCACCGGGATATGAAGATCTACGTCAAGTACTTTGCGGACAAGGACGAGGCCTTTGCCTTCTCCGTGGTGGACTACAATACGGAAGAGAGCGATTACATTGGAGGATAAGACATCTTGCCAGGAAGCTCTGGCGATCGTTCTGCCCTCCCTGGACCCGGACGACAAATTTGACAGAGTTGTGGAAAAGCTGGTGAAAACCGGCTTTTCCCACATCGTCATCGTGGACGACGGCACCGGACCGGAGGGGCAGGGGCATTTTGAAAAGGCCGCCGCCCTGCCCGGCTGCACCGTGCTACATCACGAGGGCAACAAGGGGAAGGGCCGGGCGCTGAAAACGGCCTTCCGCTACGTGCTGGACCAGCTTCCCGAGACCCTGGGCGTGATCACCATTGACGGGGACGGGCAGCATCTCACCGAGGACATCCTGGCCTGCGGGCAGCGGATGCTGCGGGAAAAGGGGAGAGTCGTCCTGGGCTGCCGGGACTTTGACCAGTCCAACGTGCCGCCCCGGAGCGTGGCGGGGAACAAGACCACCTCCCGCATGTTCCGGCTCTTCTACGGGATCACCCTGTCGGACACCCAGACGGGCCTGCGGGCCATTCCCCGGGATTATCTGGAGCGTTTTACCCGGGTGGAGGGCGAGCGCTTCGAGTACGAGACCAATATGCTGCTGCAGATGAAAAAGCAGGGCATCCTCTTCCTGGAGCAGCCCATCACCACGGTCTACGATCCGGAGGATTACAGCTCCCATTACAACGCCCTGAAGGATTCCTGGCGGATCTTCAAGGTCATGTTCAAGGGCCTGTTCCACTGAGGCGATGCCATGAAGAAAGCAAAGCAAGCCTTCGTTTTTCTGCTGTGTTCCTTTTCCTCGTTTCTGTTTGAATATCTGCTGCTTTTTCTGCTGGAGTTCTTCTTCGGCACCTGGATGGGGGAGTATGCGGAGAAGCTGATCGCCCGCGCGCTGTCGTCTCTGCTGAACTTCCACCTGAACTTCTTCCTGGTTTTCCCCAAGGACGAACACTACGGCAAGTCCCTGGTGAAGTACTATTGCCTGGCTATTCCGGTGATGTTCATTTCAGCCAAGCTGCTGGAACTTGTGGCCCAGTGGAGCCGGATCGACCAGCTCACGGCCGGCTATGGCAGGACAAAGGCGGCCGTGCTGCACACACTGCTCAACGCCCCCGTTGATATCCTGATGATGACGATCAATTTTCTGGTGCAGAAATTCTGGGTCTTTGCCCGGAAAAAACCGGGGACTCCGCTTCCGGAGAAGCCGGAAGGGGACAGGGCGGAATCGGAATAATCCTGCAGCCCATGGGCCGGGGCCTCCCTTCGCTCCGGCGCAGCGCAGACACACGGAATAAGTTCTCACCGCCTGCCCTCGGGGACAGGCGGTGCTTCCTTTCTTGCGCCTTTCCGCTCCCGCCGGGGGATACCCCCCTGCGGGCGGCGCGGGAAACGACGCGGAAAACGACGGCTTTTTCCGGAATTGCTGCACTTGTTTTTGCCATAAAATTATGTTAGAATAATTCTTACGATTCAAATGGGGGTAAGGTCATGAGTTTCTGGCAAGCGGTCTTCCTGGGTCTGGTCCAGGGGATCACGGAGTTTTTGCCCATCTCCAGCTCCGGGCATCTTTCCATTTTGAATAACCTGTTCGGTATGAGCACCCCCGAAGACGGTCACCTGTTCTTTGACGTGCTGCTGCATCTGGGCACCCTGGTCTCCATCTGCGTGGTCTACTGGAAGGACATCGTCGCCATGTTCTTTGATGTGCTGGGCTTTGCGGGGATCGGGCCGGCCGCCGGTGACCGAAAAAGCCGCTACCCCGCGGCCAGAATGTTTCTCATGATCATTCTGGCGACCCTGCCCCTGGCCCTGGTCCTGCCCATCAAGGATCAACTGGAGACGCTGTATTACAACAGCATTTTCATCGGCGTGGCCCTGATCCTCACCGGCTGCATGCTCTATGTTGCCGATAAGATGGTGCAGGGCAAGAAGACCGAGACCAGCATGACCGTGTGGGACTCGCTGATCATCGGCCTGTGCCAGTGCGCCGCCGTGATCCCGGGGCTCTCCCGCTCCGGCACCACCATTACCGCGGGCCTGGCCACCGGGCTGCGGCGGGATTATGCCGTGAAGTTTGCCTTTCTCATGTCCATCCCCGCGGTGCTGGGCGCCAATCTCCTGAGCCTGGTGGACGCGGCGAAGGACGGGATCGACTGGTCCATGATGCCCGCGTATCTGGCGGGCATGCTGGCGGCCTCCGCGGCGGGCATCCTTTCGATCCGCCTGCTCAAGCTGCTGGCCAATCGGGGACGTTTCGGCGGCTTCGCCTATTACTGCTGGGTGATGGGCGTGCTGGCGATCATTCTGACGATGATATTTTAAAGGGTAAAGAACTATGGCTGAAAGAAAGAAAAGTACAAAAACCGGCTCCGGAAAGACCACTGCCCGGAGCGGCGCGGCCTCCCGCAAGAGCTCCGCGGCCAAGGAGAACACCCGGTCCAAAGCGGCCCAGGAGGAGATCCAGGAGCCGCCCCGTTCCCACAACGGGCTCTGGGGCGTGATCCTGCTGGCCCTGGGGATCTTCATGATCATCAGCTATTTCAGCACGGAGGGGAAATTTGTCGCCTTCTTTGCGGATCTGATCAAGGGCCTGGTAGGCTGGGGCTTCTGGCTGACGGTGCCCGCGTTTCTCTTCTCCGGCATCCTCCTGCTTTATCGGAAGGAGGAGCCGATGGGCCACCGGGCCGTCTGCGCCCTGCTGCTGCCGGCAGTCTTCGCCGGTATGGCGGAGGTGCTCACGGAGAACCTGGAATCTCTGAAGCAGTACAGTCAGATCACTAGTCCCTTCAGTCTGCAGAACTCCTTTACCGCCCTCTATTCCACCGGCAAGCTGATGAAGTCCCCCGGCGTACTGGGTGGCTACCTGGGCAGATTGCTCAACGGCGCTTTCAGCGTCTATGGCGCCTTTCCCTTCCTGCTGGCCCTGTTTCTGGTGCTGCTGATCGTCGCCCTTCGAGGCACTCTCCGGGGGCTCTTCAGCGGCATGAGGGAATCCATGGCAAAGCGGCGTCAGACTTATCGGGACGCCCGGGAGCAGGAGGACGAGGAAGAAGAACCCGAAATCATAGACGAGCCGGCGCGGCGGCCGGAGAAACGCCCAGTCCAGGATACGCGGGGCGGGCAGAACACGCGCAAGCCCCGGCGTCCCAGCTACGCGGTGGACGTGCCCCTGGGCGAGGAGGAAGAGGAAGAGCTGAGCCTGAGAGGACCCTCTCCCTACGACAGCGGGAAGGACAGCGGCCCCAAGCGGACCCCTGTGCGCCGCAAGGGCGAGGATAAGCCGAGCCCCAAGGTGGAGACCTTCCAGATCCCCCGGGAGCCGGAGCTGATCAGCGAGCAGCAGGAGAGGGAATACCCGGTGCTGGGCAAGCCCAAAACACCGGTGCAGCCCCGCCCGACGAAGAAGACGCCGGTGGCCGCCACGGTGATCGAGGAGCCGCCCAAGCCCAAGGTGAAGAAGGAAGAGCTGGAGCGGGAGACCAGGGCGGTTGAAGAGGCCGTGGCCAATGCCGAGGAGAAGCCCGCCTACGAGTTCCCGCCTGTGGAGCTGCTGCGCAGCAGCGACGGCGGCGTAGTTGACGCCAGAGAAGAGATCCAGCTCAACGGCGAGCGGCTGCAGACGGCGCTGAACAGCTTCGGCATCAATGCCGCCATCGTGGGCGTGATCCACGGCCCCACCGTGACCCGCTACGATATTGAGCTGGAGCAGGGCGTGAAGCTGTCCCGGGTGACCAACCTGGCGGGGGACCTGGCCCTGGCCTTAGGCGTGGTGAACGTGCGCATCGCCCCCATTCCCGACAAGATCTCCACCGTGGGCATCGAGGTGCCCAACAAGATCGTCAGCACCGTGTATCTGCGGGATATCATCGAATCCGCCCGCTTCCAGAGCGCCAAGAGCAAGCTGAGCTTCGCCCTGGGCAAGGACATCGCCGGCGACTGCATCGTCGGCAACATCGCCAAGCTCCCCCACATGCTCATCGCCGGCACCACCGGCTCCGGCAAATCCGTGTGTATGAACTCCCTGATCCTGAGCCTGCTCTACAAGGCCAAGCCCGACGAGCTCCGCCTCATCATGATCGACCCGAAGATGGTGGAGTTGGGCGTTTACAACGGCATTCCCCATCTCTACGTCCCCGTGGTCACCGATCCCAAAAAGGCCGCCGGCGCCCTGCAGTGGTCCGTGGTGGAAATGCTCAAGCGCTACCGTCTCTTCTCCGAGATCGGTGTGCGGGATGTGGACAGCTACAACAAGCACGCCGAGGTGGCCGGGGAACAGACCCTGCCCCGGGTGGTCATCGTGATCGACGAGCTGGCCGACCTGATGATGGTGGCCTCCAAGGAAGTGGAGGACAGCATCGTCCGCGTGGCCCAGATGGGCCGTGCCGCCGGCATGCACCTGGTCATTGCCACCCAGCGGCCCTCCGCCGACGTGATCACCGGCCTCATGAAGGCCAATATCCCCAGCCGCATCGCCTTTGCGGTCTCCTCCGCCATGGAGAGCCGCATCATTCTGGACCAGGGCGGCGCGGAGAAGCTGGTGGGCATGGGCGACATGCTCTTCTCTCCCGTGGGCAGCGGCAAGCCTACCCGCATCCAGGGCGCCTTCGTGTCCGACGAGGAGCGGGAGGAGGTCATCCAGTTCATCAAGGAGAGCGCCGGGGAAGTCAGCGCCAACGACGAGATCCTGGCGGCCATGGAGCAGTCCGCGGCGGAGAAGACCGCGGCTGAGGGCTCCAAGGGCGGCAAGGACGAGGCCGCATCCGACAGCGGATACGACGAGATGCTGCCCCAGGCCGTGGAAGCGGTGCTGGAGGCCGGTTCCTGCTCGGTATCCATGCTGCAGCGGCGGGTGAAGCTGGGCTATTCCCGGGCCGCCCGCATCGTGGACCAGATGGAGGAGCTGGGTGTGGTCGGTCCCTACGAGGGGGCCAAGCCCCGGTCCGTGGTCATCGACCGAGAGGGCTGGAAGGCCCTGCAGGTCCGCCTGGGGATGGCGGACGAGAGCGAAATGGCCCTGGCGGCCCAAATGAGCCAGGGAGACGAGATCCCCGACTACGACGAATAAAAAAGGAATGAAAAGGGCGCCGTCGTGCGCCCTTTTCCGGTGATTGCCATGAACGGATTATCTCCCCAGATGAGCGGGCAGGAAGTCAATCGAATCAGCATGCTGGGCCTGGCCCACGTGGGCGACGCCGTCTACGAGCTGCTGACCCGCAGCCTTCTGTGCCAGCAGGGCCACACCGGCGTGCAGGAGCTACACCGGCTTACCGTGGCCCGGGTCCGGGCGGAGGCTCAGGCCAGGACGGCGGAGAAGCTGCTGCCCCTGCTCACCGAGGAGGAGCTGGCCCTGTACCGTCGGGGCCGGAACACCCATGTGAACTCCGTGCCCCATAACGCGGAGCTGAAGGACTATCACGCGGCCACCGGGCTGGAGGCCCTCTTCGGCTGGCTCTTTCTCCAGGGCCGGCTGGATCGGATCGAAGCCCTGTTTGCCGCCGCTGCGGAGGATTGACCATGCCCCTGGACGCCGTATGCATACACGCCCTGGCCGCGGAGCTGGAGGACCGGCTCGCCGGCGGGCGAATCGACAAGGTGCAGCAGCCCGAGCGGGACATGCTGCTGCTTTCCGTGCGGGCAAAAGGGGAGAACCTGCGCCTGCTGCTCTCCGCCGGCGTGGGCAGTGCCCGGGTCCACGTGACCCAGGCCTCCTATGAGAATCCCCAGGAAGCCCCCATGTTCTGCATGCTGCTGCGCAAGCACCTGGTGGGCGCGCGGATCCTCTCCGTGCGCCAGCCGGATTGGGAGCGGATGCTGATCCTGGAGCTGGAGGCCCGGGACGAGCTGGGCGTCAGCTCCCGGAAGCAGCTGGCGGCGGAGCTGATCGGCCGCAGCGCCAATCTGATCCTGGTAGGGGAGGACGGGCGCATCATCGACTGCATCCGCCGGGCGGACTTCGGCGGGGACGCCCTGCGGCGGATGCTGCCGGGCTGTTTCTACCGCATGCCGCCCAGGCAGGAGAAGCTGCCCTTCTTTGAAACGGAGCCGGAGCGGCTGCGGGAGCTGGCAAGGTGCGCGGACCGGGACACGCCCATCGAAAAGTGGCTGCTGGACAGCTTCTCGGGCCTGTCGCCGCTGCTGTGCCGGGAGCTGGCCGCCCGCTGCGGCGGGGACTATGAGATGCTGCCGCTGCAGATGGAGGCATTGCAGGAGACCGTGGCGGCGGGAGATTTCGTCCCCACGCTGCTGACCCGGGAGGGAAAGCCGCAGGACTTCAGCTTCCTTCCTGTCACCCAGTACGGCCGGGAGATCGTAAACGAGAGCTATGACAGCTTTTCCGCCCTGCTGGACGCCTTTTACACCCGGCGGGACCAGGCGGAGCTCCGCCGACGCAGGAGCCACGAACTGCTCAAAAGCATCCGTACCGCCCGGGACCGGCTGGCCAAAAAGCTGGGCCTGCAGCGGGAGGAGCTGAGGCGGACCGAGAGCCGGGAAGAGGTACGCCGGAACGCGGAGCTCATCACCGCAAACCTCTACCGAATGAAAAAAGGTCAGCGGAGCCTGGACTGCGAGAATTACTACGAGCCGGACTGTCCGCAGATCTCCATCCCCCTGGATCCCCTGAAAACGCCCCAGCAGAACGCCGCGGCGCTGTTCAAGGAGTACAACAAGCTCAAGGGCGCCGAGCTTCACCTGACGGAGCTGGTGGCGAAAGGGGAGCAGCAGCTGGACTATCTCAACAGCGTGCTGGCGGAGCTGGAACAAGCTGAAACCGAGCGGGACCTGGCGGACATCCGCCGGGAGCTGGCGGAGACCGGATATCTGAAGAAGGCCAGGACCCGGGAGAAGGACCGGAGCAAGCCCCAGGCGCCCCTGCGCTTTGTCACCGACGACGGCTTTGAGGTGCTGGTGGGCCGCAGCAACGTGCAGAACGACGAGCTGAGCACGAAGATCGCCCGCCGGACCGACTTCTGGCTCCACACCCAGAAGGTCCACGGCAGCCATGTGATCCTGCGCTGCGAGGGGCAGGAGCCCTCCGCCCTGGCTCTGGAGCAGGCGGCTTCCCTGGCCGTGACCTATTCCCAGGGGAGAGACGGCGGCAAGATCCCGGTGGATTACACTATGGTGCGCAATGTGCGCAAGCCCTCCGGCGCCATGCCGGGAAAGGTGATCTACACGGAGTATCGGACCATGCTGGCCCGGGGAGACGAGGACCTGGTCCGGCGGCTGAGAAGGTGAGCGCCGATGAAGAAACACGGGAAAGCGCTCCTTTGGGGCCTCTTCGCGCTCTACGTCCTGTGCCTGGCGCTGCTGCTGTTTCAGCGGCGGCTGCAGCCGGAGCAGAGCTTCAACCTGATCCCCCTGCGCACCATTCGGGGTTACTTCCTGATCTTGGGACGCGAAGACGCGGCCGCCGAGGCCTTCCGCCCCTATGCGGTGACCAATTTCCTGGGCAATCTGCTGGCCTTCCTCCCTCTGGGGCTCTTCCTGCCCCTGCTGTTTCGGCGGCAGAGGCGGTTTTGGCTCTTTTTGCTGACAGCGGCTCTCTGCATCGCTTTCGTTGAGCTGCTGCAGCTGCTCACCCGGCGGGGCGCTCTGGATGTGGACGATCTGCTGCTGAACCTGCCGGGCGCGATCCTGGGCTGGCTGCTCTGGCGGCTGGGGATCCGGCGGGCAAGAGAATAAAAAAGAACGTGGGTCTGCCAAAAGGCATCTGCCAAAAGGCAAACTCACGTTCATTTATTGGTTTTACGCTTCCGGGATCCTGCACACGTCCACCCAGGCCAGGGCCCGGGACGTGCGGAAGAGCTCTTCCAGGTTCAGTTCGATGGCGCTGCTGGGACTGCCCACGGCGGGGAAAACGGTTTCAAAGCGCTGCAGGCTCTCATCCAGATACACGGGGATCCCATCCTTACAGCCGAAAGGGCAGACGCCGCCCACCGGGTGGCCCACCAGCTCCGGCACCTCTTCGGCGGAGAGCATCCGGGCCTTGAAGTGGAAGCGCTCCCGGAACTTCTTGTTGTCGATCCGGGCGTCTCCCGCGGCGAGGATCAGCATGCAGCCTTCCTCGGTCTTGAAGGAGAGGGTCTTGGCGATCCGCGCGCCCTCCACGCCCAGGGCCTGGGCGGCCAGGTCCACCGTGGCGGAGGAGACCGCAAACTCCCGGACCCGATCCTCCATGCCCAGGGCACGGAAGTACGCGCGGCCTTTCTCAATGGACATCAGGCGAACTCCTCCGGGATGCTCACGCCGGAAAGGGAGGCCAGAAATCTGGTCAGAAGGCTGCCGTTGCGCTGGCGGAAGCTGTGCACCTCCGTGTTGTAGTCGCTTGAGGCGATAGCGTCCTGGAGATCCTGCGCACGGGCGAGGATCGTGTCAGCCCCGGGGACGTTCTTTTCACTGAGCTGGGCGGCGGTGGCGCACATCTGGGCGCGCAGCGCGTCGTAACAGCGGTAGAGCTGCCCGGCGTTGACGGAGCGCTGGCTGAGCAGGTCCTGCAGGTCCGCGGAAGCCTGCCGCAGGTCGTCGGCCTTGAGGCCGTTGGTCTCGGCCAGGGCGGCCAGCGCGTCAGCCTCCACATGCAGGGCCTCCAGTTTCCCGGCAATGCCCTCGACGGTATAGAGGCTCTCGTTCAGCTCCCGGCACTGAGCGCCCAGCTTTATCCGGGTGTTCAGCAGCGTTGAGGCGATGACGAGGATCAGACAGATCACCAGAGCGACGCTGCGCTTTTTAAAAAACTTCATGGCATTCTCCTAAGAGCGCGGGAGAGGGGGACTCAGCCCTTCATCTCCAGCAGCTTCTGGCGCAGAGCGCCCTCGATGCGGCCCAGCTCCTCCTCGGCGGCGGCGCGGGCGGCGCGGCCCTGATCCTGAATGTCGCGGACCTCGTTCAGGGTGGCGATCAGCTCCTCGTTGGTCTTGCGCAGGGTCTCCATGTCCACGATGCCCCGCTCGGACTCCTTGGCGATGGCGACGCTGCCCTGGTGCAGGGTCTGGGCGTTCTTCTGGAGCAGGGCGTTGGTCACGTCGGTGACCTCCCGCTGGGCCTTCATGGCCTGCTCGGAGTGGTACAGGGACATGGCCATGACCATCTGGTTCTTCCACAGGGGAATGGTGTTGACGATGGAGGTGCGGATCTTCTCCACCATCAAGCTGTCGTTGTTCTGGACCATGCGGATCTGGGGGGCCATCTGCACGGAGATCATGCGGGTCAGCTCCAGATCATAGATCTTCTTCTCAAAGCGGCCGATCATGTTGGCAAAGTCGTTGGCAGCCTGGGCATCCTCGGGCAGGCCCGAATCGTTGGCCTTCTTCACAAGCTCGGGCAGCTCCACATTGCGCAGATGCTCGATCTTCAGCTTGCCGGCCAGGATATACATGGTCAGCTCCTTCATGTACTCCTCGTTCCGGTCGTACATCTTGTCCATCATGGTGATGTCTTTGAGCAGAACGACCTCGTGCCGCTGGAGCGCTTCCACGATCTTGTCCACATTGACCTCGGCCTTGTCATACTGGGCCTTGAGGGCGGCCAGGCTCTGCTGGCTCTTCTTGAACAGACCCAGGAAACCCTTCTTTTCGTCCGCGTCGAAATTCAGACCCTTCAGCTCCACCACCAGATCGCCCAGCATACCGCCGACCTCGCCCAGGTCCTTGGTGCGGACGGTGGCCAGAGCGGCGTCGGAGAACTCGGAGATGTTCTTCTGGGCGCTGCCGCCGTAGTTCATGATCTGCTCGCTGTTCATCACGTCGATCTTCTCGGAGAACTCGCGGACAGCGGCCTGCTCCGCCTCGGAGAGGCTGCTGAGATCCAGCTTCTCAACGGGGGCCTGCTCTTCCTTCTTCTCTTCCTCTTCGGCGGGGGCTTCCTGCACCGCGGCTGCAGCGGCGTTGGGATCCAGGGTCAGGAAGGGGATCTTGCTTTCTTCACTCATGTCGCATGTTCCTTTCTGTTACAGATTCTTGGTATGGCAAACGGTTTTCGAACAGGGATAAGGGGGATCAGAGATGGAGGGTGATCCCGGTGGAGCCTACGGCGACGCCGCCCTCGGCAGCGCTGTTTCCGCCGCCCTGGGCTGCGGCGACCTGACCCTCGGCGGGCTTCTCCTCGGGCTTCCCGGCGGGAGCTTCCACAGGCTTGATGTCAAAGTCCTTGCCGCCGGTGAGGCCCTCCCGGGCCAGCATGGTGTTCATCACGGCGATATCGGTCTCGATATCCAGAGCCTGGTTGGCAAAGAGAGAGTCCAGCATCTTCTTGTAGGCGGCGATGGCGTCGTCCAGCATGTCGTTGATGCTCTTCATGGTCTTGTCCAGATTCTCCCCCTCGATGCCCTGGGAGCTCATGCGGTCGTAGGCGTTGAGAAGCTTGATGGTGGTGGGCAGATAGTAGTTCATGAACTTCTTGATCTGCGGGATGTCCGAGGGGTCGGCAATGGCGTCCTGGGTGATCTTGTCCGTCACGCGCATCAGCTCGTTGATCTTGAGCTTCACGTCATTGTCCTTGATGGACATGTAGAGCCGGCCCATCTCGCTGAGCGCCCGGTTGCCCTCCTCCACGATGGGGTCGATCTCCGGCCCGTAGCTCTTCTTCTGGGGCTTGGACTGCTGGGTGACCCGATCCGAGGTGTACTGAGGCCCGGCCTGCTGGCCGGTACGCTGCGAAGTGTACTGGGGCTTGACCTGGGCGGCTTCCACCCGGGCCTTGCGCAGCGCCTCCTCCGCCTTCTGCTGCTCCTTCTTCGCGCTGCTGCGGCCCATGAAATAGGAAACAAGACCGCAGAGGCCCAGACTCAGCAGAAAGGTCGCTGGGCGGAACATGGGCATAAAGGCAGACAAAAACAGCCAGGACAGGGCAAAGGTATAAATCGGCCGGACGCCGGCACGGGGCTTTCTGCTTCTCGCCATGGTCATACTCCTCCAAGTTTTATCATACTATTTTAGCTCGAAATGTTCTTATCGTCAAGAGTATTGCAATTTAATTGTGAGATGGTGTATAATAACATGTCGCCAAAGCGGCGCGGCGTACCGCATCTCATAAAGGAGGCATGGATGATGATCAAAGTCGCTCCCTCGATCCTGGCCGCGGACCTGGCCCGCCTGGGCCGGGAAGTGGAAGAGATCCGCGCAGGCGGTGCGGATTATGTCCATTTTGACGTGATGGACGGCGCTTTTGTTCCCAATATCTCCATGGGCGTCCCGGTGCTTGCCTCTCTGCGAAAGGCGACGGATATGTTCCTGGACGCGCACCTGATGGTGGACCGGCCCGTCCGCTATGTGGAGCAGTTCTGCAAGGCCGGCGCGGACCTGGTGAACGTCCACGTGGAGGCTGACAGCGCCGAGAATATCAGCGCCGCTCTGGAGAAGATCCGGGCGAAGGGTGTGAAGACCGGCATCACCCTCAAGCCGGGCACCCCTGCCGAGGCGGCCCTGCCCTGGCTGGATTCGGTGGATCTGGTGCTGGTGATGACCGTGGAGCCGGGCTTCGGCGGCCAGCGCTTCATGGCGGATATGCTGCCCAAGATCCGCACCCTCCGGGGCTGGATCGAAGAGCGGGGCCTGGCCTGCGAACTGGAGGTGGACGGCGGCGTGGACGCGGAAACCGCCCCCCTCTGCATCGAAGCCGGGGCAGACGTGCTGGTGGCCGGCAGCGCCGTGTTCGGCCTGGCCGACCGGGCGGCCGCCATCCGCGCCATTCGGGGCGAATAAGCTTTAGGAGGACCGATATGTCTTTCTTTCCTGCCACTTTGGAAACCTTGATCGATCAATTTGCCGCTCTGCCCGGCATCGGCCGCAAGAGCGCCCAGCGCCTGGCCTTTCACGTGCTTTCCCTGCCGGAGAGCGAGGCTCTGGCCTTTGCCGACGCCATCACCGCGGCCCGCAGGACCGTCCACTGCTGCCGCATCTGCCAGAACCTGACGGAGGGGGATATCTGCCCCATCTGCGCCAGCGACAGGCGGGATCACAGCACCATCTGCGTGGTGTCCGAGCCCAGGGACGTGCTGAGCATCGAGCGCGGCCACGAATACAACGGCAGCTATCACGTGCTCCATGGGGCCCTCTCGCCCATGAGCCACGTGGGACCGGAGGATATCCGCATCAAGGAGCTGATCAAGCGCGTGGCGGAGGAGGACGTGGAGGAGGTCATCATGGCCACCAACCCCGACACCGAGGGGGAGGCCACGGCCATGTACATCTCCCGCCTGCTCAAACCCTTCTCTGTGAAGGTGACGCGGCTGGCCTACGGCATCCCCGTGGGCTCCAACCTGGAGTTCGCGGACGACGCCACCCTGAACCGGGCCCTGGAAGGCCGCACCGAGATGTGAATAAAGCGGCCCGATTGCGGGTATGCTTTCGTATCTCATCTTTTACATAGCAACAGCAATTTAGATTGGAGTTATAATGGTACAAAAACTGAAAATCATTCCCTTAGGCGGTCTCGGCGAGATCGGAAAGAACATGACCGTGCTGGAATACGGCAGCGACATCATTGTGATCGACTGCGGTATGGGCTTCCCCGATGAGGACATGTACGGCATCGACGTGGTCTTGCCCGACATCACTTACCTGAAAAACAACGCCTCGCGGATCCGCGGCATCATCCTGACCCACGGCCACGAGGACCACATCGGCGCCGTCCCCTACGTGCTGCGGGAGATCGACGCCCCCATCTATACCACACCGCTGACGGCGGCGCTGGTGGAACTGAAGCTGGAAGAGCACGATATGCTGCGCAACACCCAGATCTTCACCAGGCATGCCGGCGACGTGTTCCGGCTGGGCCACTTCACCGTCGAATTCATCCACGTGAACCACAGCATTCCGGACTCCGTGGCCCTGGCCATCAAAACGCCCCTGGGCACCGTGATCCACACCGGCGACTTCAAGATCGACGTGACCCCCATTTCCGGCGGCATGATCGACCTGACCCGCTTCGGCGAGCTGGGCAACGAGGGGGTCCTGGCCCTGATGATGGACTCCACCAATGTGGAAAAGCCCGGCCACTCCGACTCGGAGCGGAAG
This sequence comes from Oscillospiraceae bacterium, assembly GCA_902775355.1. Taxonomy (GTDB): domain Bacteria; phylum Bacillota; class Clostridia; order Oscillospirales; family Oscillospiraceae; genus Limivicinus. Next base: position 30,638 of record CACYLY010000007.1, on the reverse strand, counting down.
GTGGGCCTGAGCTTTGACAAGCTCTTCCTGGGCTGCAAAAAGCGCATCATCATCACCACCTTCGCCTCCAACGTCCACCGCCTGCAGCAGATCATCAACGTGGCGGCCAAGTACAAGCGCAAGGTCGCCATCACCGGGCGCAGCATGGAGAATGTGCTGCGGGTGTCCCAGGAGCTGGGCTATATGGACATCCCGGAGAACGTAATGGTGGACCTGGACCAGGTGGGCAAGCTGCCCCGGGACCAGGTGGTCATCATCTCCACCGGCAGCCAGGGCGAGGGCATGTCCGCCCTGTACCGCATGGCCTATTCCGAGCACAAGCAGATCCATGTGGACGCGGGGGACCGGATCATCATCTCCGCCTCCGCCATCCCCGGCAACGAGAACACCATCAGCCGCGTTATCGACGAGCTGTTCCACAAGGGCGCCGAGGTCATCTATGACCGGCACACCGATCTGCACGTCTCCGGCCACGCCTCCCAGGAGGAGCAGAAGATGATGCTGGCCCTGATCCGGCCCAAGTACTTCATCCCCGTCCATGGCGAGTACCGGATGCTGGTCAAGCACGCCGAGATCGGCAGAGAGATGGGCGTGCCGCCGAAAAACATCGTCATCGCGGAAAACGGCGGCGTCATCGAGATCGGAAAGAAGAACATCAAGTGCGAGGACAGCGTCCCCACCGGCGCCGTGCTGCTGGACGGCAGCGGCGGCATCGGGGAAGTGGGCAGCGTGGTCCTGCGGGATCGGCGGAAGCTGGCCGAGGACGGGATGATCGTGGTGGTCATGACCTTCTCTGCCTACGACCACCGGATCCTCTCTGACGCTGAGATCATCACCCGCGGCTTCGTCTACGTGAAGGAAGCCGAGGAGATGATGGACGAGCTGAAGCGGGTGACCCTGGAATCCGTGGAGTCCTGCCGGAACCAGCATATCTACGACTGGACCACCATCAAGGCCCGGGTGAAGAGCAATCTCTCCGGCTACCTGTTCAAGAACACCCGGCGCAGCCCCATGATCCTGCCGGTGATCACGGAAATCTGAGGACAGAGACATGAATATCCAGATTTTTGGCAAGAGCAAATGCTTCGATACAAAGAAGGCCGAGCGCTGGTTCAAGGAGCGCCGGATCAAATATCAGTATATCGACCTGCTGCGCTACGGCATGAGCAGGGGAGAGCTGAACGCGGTGAAAAACGCCGTGGGCCTGGAGAATCTGGTGAACAAGGACGATCAGGACTATCCGCTTTTCCAGTACCTGGCCTCCGACGAGGCCAGGATGGAAAAGCTCTTCGAGATCCCGGAGCTGATCCGCAGCCCCGTGGTGCGAAACGGCAGACAGGCCACCGTGGGCTACTGCCCCGAGGTCTGGAAAACCTGGGAATAACGCAAAAAGCAGCGAGGAAACGTGGTTTTCTCGCTGCTTTTTCGTAATGAGTGGTTAGTGAGGGGTTAGGAGTTAGGAGTTCGTAGTTCGTAGTTCGTAGGGGGTTAGAGGCTGGGTGTTTGGCCTGGGTTTGATCGTATGAGACGAGCGGGCAAAGAAAAAACCGGATGCGAAAACGCATCCGGTTTTGCTGATCGCGAGAGGAATGGCTTCAGGCGGCGGGCTCAGTCTCGGCCTGGTCCTGGCCTTCGGCGTCGTCCACAGTCTCGGTGGCGGCGGCGGGATCCTCGGCGGCAACTTCCTCCGCACCCACGCCGGACTTGGCCATCAGGTTCAGCACCAGGGTCAGCACCACGAAGCCAAGGGCGAACCACTTGGTCATCTTGGCGAGCTTGGCGTCCCAGGACTTGGCTTTGCCCTTGGACATAAAGGTCTCGGCGCCGCCGGAAATGGTACCGGACAGACCGGCGCTCTTGCCGCTCTGCATCAGCACGATGGCGGTGACGGCCAGACCGGCCAGAACCTGAAGAATGGTGAAGAATAAGCTCATGTATTTCAATCCTTTCGACGATATACAAATTTTATCAGCCTTGCGAGTATAACACAAGCATCCCGGCAATTCAAGACTTTTTTTCGCTTTTTAAAAACTTTTCAGTCCTCCGGCACCAGCATGCAGAAGAGATCGCAGGACTGGCCCTCCGCCTCATAGTGATAGCTCAGCTTCAGGTTCCCCTCCCGCAGATACAGGGTCAGCGGCTCTACGTCGCTCTGATCCAGGAAGCGATCCAGCACCCAGGCGTCCCGGCTGCCGATGACCGGCACAAGGTGATCGTCGTACAGTTCGGCGTAGAAGGAGATCAGGGGAATGGTGTCGTCGTTCACGTCCCGCTGGTCGTAGATCTCAAAGAAGGCCCGCTGGTCGGTCGTGTAGCCGATATAGCCCCAGACCTGGACCACGTCCTTGCCCACGGGGTTTTCGCCCTGAAAATCGTTCAGGAACAGATAGCCCCACCACCAGCTGAAGAGCTCCAGCTTTTCCACAGTCTTGGGGGAGTCGGGCTCCGGCGCGGAAGAGGGAGCCGCGGCCGGGCTGGGCGGCAGCGAGGGCGCCGCCTCCACGGTGGGCTCGGGGGTCGGCTCGGGCGTGGGCTCGGGCGTAGGCTCGGCGCTGACGATGGGCGACGGAGCGAGCCCGCCGGAGAGAGCGCCCTTGGCCTGCTCCCGGTCCGGCGCGGCCTGGGAGAGACGGGGCCAGAGCATCCAGAGTCCCGCGGTGAGCAGCCACAGAAAGGCTACCGCCGCGATGGCGATCTTCAGCCCCCTGTCCCGGCCGCCGCGCCGTTCCTCCTCCGGCAGCGGGCAGCCGCAGTGGGCGCAGACGGTATCGCCTCTTTCCACAGGCGCGCCGCAAATCGCACAGCTTCGCATTCCGGGTCCCTCCCTCCGTTTTTCTCTATTTTACCCGAGCGGGAGCCGCTTTGCAAGCGGTTTTGCCGAAAAAAGCCTTTTCCGGGAAAAACCCTTTGCATTCGGGGGATAATAATGCTATAATCATAAAAAATGTAAAGAGAAACGGAGGAGTCTGTCCTATGTCCACGACGACGAAGGAATCCCTGGCTGCGGCGCTGAAGCAGATGATGAATGTAAAGCCCATCGGAAAAATCACCGTGAAGGATCTGGTGGAGATCTGCGGCGTGAACCGGCAGACCTTCTACTACCACTTCGACGATGTGTACGACCTGCTGGAGTGGGTCTTTGAGGAGGACGCCAACCGGGTGCTGCCCCACAAAGTGGTGTATGAGCGTTGGCGGGAAGACGTGATGGTCTTCATGGAGTACCTGAAGGAGAACAGCGCCTTTACCCTGAATGTGTACAACTCCAACAGCCGGCTGTATATGCTGCGCTATCTGGAGGGGAAGATGGAGTCCTGCATCCGCAGCTTCGCCGTCATCGTCTCCCAGGGGCAGAATATCGACCGGCAGGACTTTGAGTTCGTGGTGAAGTTTTACGCCAAGTGCGCCATCGGCTTCATCGCCCAGTGGATGGACCTGGGCATGCAGCTGCCGCCGGAAATCACCACCGAGCGGATCTTGACCCTGATGGACAACAGCGTGGAAAACCTCATCGCCCGCTTCCGGATCGAAAAGTGAACGGCAAAGTGCCCCGGCGGCATTGACCGGGGCGTTTCCATACCCCGTACGCGAAAAAGCGCCGAGGGAGAGAATGCTTCCGTGCTGCGAGAAAGGAAAAAGATATGGACACCATGTTTGACGTGATCGTGATCGGCGGCGGCGCCGCGGCGGCTTCAGCCGTGATGACGCTCAAGAACCGGGGCAAGACCGTGGCCGCGGTGTGCAACCGGGCGGAGACCTCCAGCCTCTACAAGGCGGAGTGGGTCACCAATTACCCGGGCCTGCCGCCCATGAGCGGGGCGGAGCTGACGGCGCTGTTCCGCCGCCAGCTGGAGGAGAGCGGCGCGAAGATCATTACCGGGCGGGCGCTGTCCGTCATGCCTATGGGGACGAGCTTCGGCGTGGCCGTGGGCAGCGAGTACTATATGTGCACGGCGCTGATCCTGGCGGCGGGCATCACCCGGGAGAAGCTCTATCCCGGCGAGGGGGAGTACCTGGGCATGGGCGTGAGCTACTGCGCCACCTGCGACGGGATGCTCTACCGGGGCAAGACCGTGGCCGTGGTGGGTTCCGGCGAGGAGGCCCGGCACGACGCGGATTTTTTGGAGGGCATCGGCTGCAGGGTGCTGCGCTTCGAGCAGAACGGGAAGTACGAGATCCGCGGCGGCATCAAGGCGGACACCCTGGTGTTTGCCGGCCAGGAGCACAAGGTGGACGGGATCTTCATCATCAAGGACACGGTCTCCGTTACCAAGCTGGTGCCTGGCCTCGTGTATGAAAATGGGGCCGTGGCCGTGGACCGGCGCATGGCCACCAGCGTCCCCGGGGTCTTTGCCGCGGGGGACTGCACCGGCAAGCCCTTCCAGCTGGCCAAGGCCGTGGGTGAGGGCAACGTGGCCGCCCTCTCGGCGGTGGACTATATCGCGGGGCTGAAAAAGTAAAGCCTCCGCATATCAGCGGCTCTGCGGCATTCGTGCCGCGGAGCCGTTTTGCGCTTTACAGCAGGAGGGAAACTTGCTATAATATATCAGAATTTTGGAAAAGGATCGTTTGACCGATGCTGTTTTCAAGCTCTGTCTTTCTCTTCATCTTCCTCCCGGCGGTGCTGCTCGGGCACTTCCTGCTGCGGGGGCAGAGGGCGCGCAACCTGCTTTTGCTGGCGGCGAGCCTGTTTTTCTATGCCTGGGGGGAGCCGGTCTACGTCTTTTTGATGCTCTTTTCCATCTGCGCAAACTATGTGCTGGGCCGGGGGATCGACGCGAAGCAGGGCCGGGGGAGAAAAGCTCTGCTGGTCCTGGCTGTGGCGGTGGATCTGGGGATCCTTTTCGTGTTCAAATACCTGGATTTCACCATCGAGAACCTGAACGCCCTGCTGGGGCTGCGGATCGCTCCGGTGCGTCTGAGCCTGCCCATCGGCATCTCCTTTTTCACCTTCCAGGCACTGAGCTACTGCATCGACGTGTACCGCGGCGCGGCGGAGGTCCAGCGGAACATCCTGGACCTGGGGCTCTACATCTCCTTCTTCCCCCAGCTGATCGCCGGCCCCATCGTGCGCTACAACACCGTAGCTCAGCAGATCCGGCAGCGGACCGTGGACGCAGAGGGCTTCCAGCAGGGGGTCAAGCGCTTCATCATCGGTTTAGCCAAGAAGATCCTGCTGGCCAACAATCTCTCCATCGCGGCGGAGCGGGCCTTCGCCCTGGCCGGGGCGGGGGAGATCAGCACCGCACTGGCCTGGCTGGGCTCTATAAGCTATACCCTGCAGATCTACTTCGACTTCTCCGGCTATTCGGACATGGCCATCGGCCTGGGGCGGATGTTCGGCTTCCGCTTTGAGGAAAACTTCAACTATCCCTACATCTCCCGCTCCGTGTCCGAGTTCTGGAAGCGCTGGCACATCTCCCTGGGCCGCTGGTTCCGGGATTACATCTACTTTCCCCTGGGCGGCTCCCGGGTGAGCAGGGCAAAGCTCCTGCGCAACCTCTTCGCCGTCTGGCTCTTCACCGGCATCTGGCACGGGGCCGCCTGGCAGTTCATCGTCTGGGGCCTGGGCTACGGCGTGCTGGTGGCCTTTGAAAAGCTCTCCGGCCTTCCCGGCAGGCTCCGCACCCGGGCGGGGAAGGGTCTCTACACCCTTTTGACCCTGCTGATCGTGAACGCCGGCTGGGTGCTCTTCGGCGCGGAGTCCTTCGCCGGGGCTCTGACCCAGCTGGGCGCCATGCTTGGCATCCGTGCCGCCGCGCCCTCGGCTCTGGCGGGCTTCCTGCTCCGGGAGAGCTGGGTCTTTCTGGCGGCCGGCGTCCTCTTCTCCACGCCCCTGGCATCCCGCGGCCTGGCAAAGCTCCAGGCCGGACGGGAGGACAAGCCCCTGCTGATCCTGGGGGAGACGGCGCTCTATCTGCTGCTGCTGGTTCTCTGCGTGTCGTACCTGGCCATGGGATCCCACAATCCCTTCATCTACTTCAATTTCTGAGGGGGCGGGGACATGAAGAGATTCTTTTCTTTCCGAAATCTGACTGCCCTGTGCTTCCTGCTCTTTCTGCTGGTTTTCTTCGCGCTGGGCCTGAAGCCCTTCCTGCGTGAGACGTATTATGCCCTCCGCTGGGGGAACGGTGCGGAGCAGGCGGAGGAGCGCTTCGACGAGTTCCTGCCGGGCAAGGAACAGTGGGTCACTCTCAACGGCGGCGTCCAGAAGCTGCTGGGCAAGCGGGAGGTCAACGCGCGCTATCTCTTGGATAACGGGCAGATGACCTACATCATCCCGGAGCTGGACATGAGCGGCATCGCGGGCAATACCGCGGATCTGGCCCGGGCCCTGGAGGAGCGGGACATCCCCTTCCTCTATGTGAATCTCCTGTTCAAGATCGACGGGACGGACAAGCAGCTGCCCGCAGGGGTGGAGGACTATTCCAACGAGAACGCGGACCGCTTCCTGGCCATCCTGCGGGAGAAGGGCGTGGACTGCCTGGATCTGCGGGAGCGGGAGAAGGCGGAGGGCCTGGACCACTACAGCCGCTTTTTCCCCAGCGACCACCACTGGAAGCCGGAGACCGGCCTCTGGGCCGCGGGAGAAACGGCGGCGGCGCTCCAGGAGCGGGACCCCTCCTTCGCCTTCGACCCGGCAGTCTTCGACCCGGAGAGCTATGACTGCCAGCGCCATGAGAAGGTGCTGGTGGGCAGCTGCGGCCGTCGGGTGGGGACCTGGTACATCGCTCCGGACGATCTGGACGTGCTGACGCCGAAATTCGAGACCCGGCTCCGCTTCTCCGTGCCCTCGGAGGATCTGCTGCGGGAGGGGAGCTTTGCCGAGACCATGCTCTTCCCGGAAATGCTGGAGCAGCGGGACTGGATGAACAGCGACAGCTACGACGTCTACTGCGGCAGCGTGTACGATCATCTGTTCATCGAAAACCTGCAGGGCGGCAACGGCAAACGCCTCCTGGTGCTGGACGACTCCTTCTCCCTGGTGGTGGTGCCCTTCTTCTCCCTGGCCTATGCGCAGGTGGATTACCTGGACCTGCGGCTCTGGGACGGAGATTTGCTGGGCTATATCGACGAGACGCGGCCCGATGCGGTGCTGATCCTCTACAACCCCGGCGCCCTGGAGGACAACAACCTGAACATGTTCGAATTTTTCCGCTGAGCTGTTGACAATTCATTCGGCACATTGTATAATCTCGGCATCGAATATTTGTGCGCTGTGACGGATAGGAGTACGCGGATTGCGGATCGCAGAGAGGGGACGGTCGGTGCAAGTCCCTGTGAAGCGACGCGGAAGGTCGATCCCGAGCGCCCGGGGGGAAGGGAAACTGCGTAGTCCCGGCGTCTGGCCCGCGTTAAGGGCAGGAAGAGCGCCGCTGCGCTGTCATTTGGAGGGAAGCGACGGATCGGGAAGATCCTTCGGCTCGCTTCGCTCGCTCAGGATGACAGAGAAAAGCGGAATTCAGGTGGTACCGCGGTATTGCATCGCCCTGAGACGAAAGTCTCGGGGCGTTTTTTGATGAGGGGGTGAACCAAGATGCATTTTCAGATCGTGCTGGATTATGAGCGAAAGGACTTCGTGCAATTCTATTCCTTCCACCGCCGCCTGCGTTATCGGCTGCTGTACGCGATCATGAATGCCTCGATCGTACTGCTCCTTGGCGTTATGATCTATCTGGGCATCCGGCTTGCCGTTCTCCGCGCCTGGAGCGGAGAGATCCTTGTGCGCTGGTTGCTGGTAGTGGCCTTGCTCGCAGCGTGGGCGCTGCTGAACCGCGCCAAATTGACAGGAGCCTGGAAAATGCAGAAGGAGGCAGGCCCGGTGACCCTGTCCTTTGAGGAGGACCTGGTTCGGACCGAGTCGAAAAACATTCGGGAAGAAATACAGTACAATGTGTTCATTGAGCTCTACCATGAGAAAAACGCCTATTATCTATACACGCAAAAGCGCAGAGCCATGATCCTTCCCGAGCGCTGCTTTACCCAGGGCGACCCCGCCGCCTTCGGCCCTTTTCTGACCGAAAAAACGGGGCTGGAAATCAAAGAAATCAAGTGAGAATATTTGGAGGACAATATGAAAGAACTACCGAAAGTGTATGAACCCCAGAAGGTGGAAAAGAAGATCTACGACTTCTGGATGCAGGGCGGCTGGTTCAAGGGCGTCATCGCCCCCGGGAAGAAGCCCTTCTCCATCGTGATGCCGCCCCCCAACGTGACGGGGCAGCTGCACATGGGCCACGCCATGGACTCCGCCCTGCAGGACATCATCACCCGCTATAAGCGCATGCAGGGCTATGCCGCCCTGTGGCTCCCCGGTGTGGACCACGCGGGCATCGCCACCCAGATCAAGGTGGAGGAGACCCTGCGCAAGGAAGAGGGCAAGACCCGCTACGACCTGGGCCGGGACAAGTTCCTGGAGCGGGTCTGGGCCTGGAAGGAGCAGTACGGCGATCGGATCGTGGAGCAGCAGAAGAGCATGGGTGTCTCCTGCGACTGGGACCGCAGCCGCTTCACCATGGACGAGACCTGCGCCAAGGCCGTCCGCGAGACCTTCTGCGACCTGTACGAGAAGGGCCTCATCTACAAGGGCCGGCGCATCATCAACTGGTGCCCCCACTGCCGCACCGCCCTCAGTGACGCCGAGGTGGAATACAAGGACATCCCGGGCCACTTCTGGCATATCCGCTATCCCATCGAGGACTCTGAGGAGTTTTTGACCATCGCCACCACCCGGCCAGAGACCATGCTGGGCGACTCCGGCGTGGCCGTGCACCCGGAGGACGAGCGCTACGCCCACCTGGTGGGCAAGAACGCCATCCTGCCCCTGGTGGGACGGAAGCTGCCCATCGTGGCGGACGAATACGTGGAGCTGGGCTTCGGCACCGGCGCCGTGAAGATGACCCCCTGCCACGACCCCAACGACTTCGAGGTGGGCCTGCGCCACAACCTGGAGCAGATCCAGGTCATCGACGAGGACGCGAAGATCTGCGGCGGCTACAAGTACGACGGCATGGACCGCTACGAAGCCCGCAAGGCCATCGTGGCCGACTTGGAGGAGCAGGGCTATCTGGTGAAGACCGAGCCCTACAGCCACAACGTGGGCTGCTGCTACCGCTGCGGCACCGTGGTGGAGCCTCTCACCAGCCCCCAGTGGTTCGTGAAGATGGCGCCCCTGGCCAGGAAGGCCATCGAGGTGGTGAAGGACGGGCGCATCAAGTTCGTGCCCGAGCGCTTCTCCAAGACCTATATGAACTGGATGGAGAACGTGCACGATTGGTGCATCTCCCGTCAGCTCTGGTGGGGCCACCAGATCCCCGCCTGGACCTGCGAGGACTGCGGCCATGTCACCGTCTCCCGCCAGGATCCCTGCAAGTGCGAGAAATGCGGCAGCGAGCGCATTCGCCGGGAGGAGGACGTGCTGGACACCTGGTTCTCCAGCGCTCTCTGGCCCTTCTCCACCATGGGCTGGCCGGAAAAGACCCCGGAGCTGGACTACTGGTATCCCACTACGGTGATGGTCACCGGCTACGACATCATCTTCTTCTGGGTGGCCCGGATGATCTTCTCCGCCATGGAGCAGCTGGACAAGGAGCCCTTCCACACCGTGTTCATTCACGGCCTGATCCGGGACAGCCTGGGCCGCAAGATGTCCAAGTCTCTCGGCAACGGCATCGACCCCCTGGAGATCGTGGACAAGTACGGGGCCGACGCTCTGCGCTTCAACCTGGTCACCGGCAACAGCCCCGGTAACGACATGCGCTTCTACGTGGAGAAGTGCGAGGCCATGCGCAACTTCTGCAACAAGCTCTGGAACGCCAGCCGCTTCGTGATGATGTACCTGACCATCGACAAGAACGAGCTGCCCGCAAAGCTGGAGATAGAGGACAAGTGGATCCTCTCCAAGCTCAACGACACCGTCAAAGAGGTCTGCGAGAACATGGACAGCTTTGAGCTGGGCGTGGCCGCGGGCAAGATCTACGACTTCATCTGGGACAGCTTCTGCGACTGGTATATCGAGCTGACCAAGCCCCGGCTCAACGGAGAAGACGAGGAATCCAGGATCGGCGCCCAGAAGGTGCTGCTCTACGTGCTCACCGAGATCCTGAAGCTGGTGCACCCCTTCATGCCCTTCATCTCCGAGGAGATCTGGCAGGCCCTGCCCCACGAGGGCGAGGCCCTGATGGTGGCGCGCTACCCCGAATACAAGGCGGAACTCTCCTTCCCCGAGGACGAGCAGAGCTTTGAAATGGTGATGAACGCCATCAAGGCCGTCCGCGCCCGCCGCAGCGACATGAACGTGCCACCCTCCCGCAAGGCCCATCTGCTGATCGCCACCGACAAGAAGGCCGCCTTCGAGGCCGGCAGGGACTATATCTGCAAGCTGGCCTACGCCAGCGAGGTCACGGTGCTGGACGCCGCCCCCGAGAGCACGGCTGGCATGGTCTCCGTGGTCACCGACAACGCCCGCATGTTCATGCCCATGGCGGAGCTGGTGGATCTGGAGAAGGAGAGGGCCCGCATCGAGAAGGAGCTGGCCAACGCCCGGAAGATGCTGCAGGCCCAGATCGGCAAGCTCTCCAACCAGAACTTCGTCACCCGCGCCCCCGAGGCCGTGGTCAACGCGGAGCGGGAGAAGAAGACCAAGCTGGAGGCCCTGATCGAAAACCTGAAGCTGAGCCTGGAGAACCTGGGCAAATGAGCCCGGCCGAGGAACGGGCCCTGGCATGGCTGAGCAGGGACGCGCATCTGCACACGGACATGACGGAGGCGCTGCGCCGGGGCCTGGGCTTCGTGGCCGCCGCCGACGAGAGGGGCGTCCTCCTCTCCGTGGACGAGGGCTACTGCGGGATGCTGTCCTGCGCCGATGCGGACACGGCCCTGTGCCTTCTGAAGGGGCAGGACTTCCCGCTGCTGGCCATCCACCAGGCCGGGCAGGAGCGGGCGCTCTGTGAAGCCCTGGGGATGGAGCCCTGGATGCGCTGCCGCCAGGCGGTGTATCCCGGGGAGCGGCCCCCGGCCTTCGAGAGCGCGGATATCCGGCTGCTGACGGAGGAGCATCTGGATTTCCTGCTGGCAAACTATCGCAAGGAGGACAGCGAGTATCTGGCCTGGCTCCTGGAGCGCCGTGCCCTCTTCGGCCTCGTCCGGGAGGGACGGCTGGCGGGCTTCATCGGCAAGCACGCAGAGGGCTCCATGGGCCTGCTGGAGGTGCTGCCGGAATACCGCCGGCAGGGGATCGCCTCGACCCTGGAGAGCTTTCTGATCGAGAGGGAGCTGCAGGCAGGGAACCGGCCCTACTGCCAGGTGTTTGTCGATAACACCGCCTCCCTGGCCCTGCAGCGAAAGCTGGGCCTGCAGCTGGCGGAGGGGTCTGTGATTTGGCTGAGAAAAGCCGGGAATTGACAGGATTCGCGCCCAAAACTTGATACAATAACGCCGCATCGAAGGATGCGGCGTTATTATGTATGAAGGAGGCGGGAGCATGAATATCCAATCCGAATTTGCCGGCGGCCGCCTGACCGCCTATCTCAGCGGCGAGCTGGATCAGCACGAGGCCCGCAGCGCCATGCGCAGGCTGGACGAGCTGCTGGACGCCTATCTGCCCCGGGACCTGGTGCTGGACCTGAGCGAGCTGAAGTTCATGGATTCCTCCGGCATCGCCCTGATGATCCGACTGAGCCGCCGCATGAAGGCAACCGGCGGGCGCATGTGGATCGAAAACCCGGCCCGCCAGCCCAAGCGGGTCATCGACGCTTCGGGCATCGACCGGCTGATCCCTGTGGCGGCCGGCAGTATTTGAGGAGGGATACATATGCAAGTCACGAATGAATGTCGGCTGGAGTTTCCCAGCAGAAGCAGCAACGAGGCCTTTGCCCGGGTGGCGGCGGCCGCCTTCGCGGCCCAGCTGGACCCTACCCTGGAGGAGCTGGAGGATGTGAAGACCGCGGTGTCCGAGGCGGTGACCAACTGCATCGTCCACGCCTATCCGGAGAGCGTGGGCCGGATCCGACTGAAAATGCGCTTCCTGGAGGGCGGGCTCCTGGAGATCGCGGTGCAGGACTGGGGCAAGGGCATCGAGGACGTGGAGAAGGCCCGGGAGCCCCTCTTCACCACCGGCGGCGAGGAACGGGGCGGCATGGGCTTCACCATCATGGAGAGCTTCACGGACAAGCTCCGGGTCCGCTCCCGGCCGGGGCGGGGCACCGCCGTCATCATGCAGCGGCAGATCCGCTCCCGCGCGAGACGAACATGAAGGAGCTCTCGCTGTCTGAGCTCCAGGCCGCCCGGCAGGGGGACCGGGAGGCGGCGGGGCGGCTGCTGGAGGAAAACAGCGGCCTCATCTGGAGCGTGGCCCGGCGCTATTTCGGACGGGGAGCGGAGGCGGAGGACCTGTATCAGCTGGGCTGCCTGGGCTTTCTCAAGGCCATCGAGGGCTTCGACGAGGAATTCGGCACCCGCTTTTCCACCTACGCCGTGCCCAAGATCGCCGGGGAGATCCGGCGCTTTCTCCGGGACGACGGGATGCTGAAGGTCAGCCGGGGCGTGAAGGAGCAGGCGGCGAAGATCCACCAGGCAAGGCTCGCTCTGGAGCAGCGGCTGGGCCGGGAGCCCAGCGTGTCGGAGCTTGCGGAGGCAACGGGCTATTCCGGGGAGGAGATCGCCTTCGCTCAGTTGGCCACCGGCCCCGCCGAGAGCATCCACAGCCCCTGCGGGGAGGACGGCTTCAACCTGGAGCTGGTACTGGGGGACTTCGAGGCGGAGGAGCGGATGCTGGAGCGGGTGAGTCTGCGCGCCCTGGTGGAGCAGCTGCCGGAGCGGGAGCGGAAGGTCATCGGCCTGCGCTATTACCACGGGCTGACCCAGCAGAACTGCGCCAGGGTGCTGGGCGTCTCCCAGGTGCAGGTCTCCCGGCTGGAGCGCCGGGCGGTGGACGCGCTGCGGCTGAAAATGGAATAATCGTGGACTTTTTCCCGCGGATCCTGCCGTTTTTTGTCGAAATCGCGTCTTGACTTTGGCCCGGGTTCCGTCTATAGTATGAGTATCTCCAGAGAAAGAGACAAGGAGAAGAAAACATGGACCTTTTTGCGTACGAGTATTGCTATGCTCTTCCTGTTCGCGTGCGGAAGGGCTGATTTGTGGCGCAGAAAAGGGCTCATAAACATGCTGTTTCCGCACAGGTGCATCCTGGGCGGATTTTTTGTCGGAATAAGAGGATAATGCGATGATCGTTGTGTTGAAGCCGGGCGTGGCCCGGGAGAAAAAAGAGGGGCTGATCCAGTGGCTGGAGCGCCAGGGCCTGCAGGTGCATGTGTCCGACGGGCAGTTCCAGACCGTGCTGGGGCTCATCGGAGACGCCGCCCATGTGGATATGGACCTGGTGGGCAGCCTGGAGATCGTGGACAAGGTCAGCCGGGTGACAGAGCCCTTCAAGTGCTGCAACCGGAAGTTCCATCCGGAGGACCTGGTGGTCTCCGCCGGAGGCGTTCCGGTGGGCGGCGGGCACTTTGCCATGATCGCCGGCCCCTGCTCCGTGGAGACGGAGGAGCAGATCGTCGGCGTGGCGAAGGCGGTGAAGGCCGCCGGCGCGGATCTGCTGCGGGGCGGCGCCTTCAAGCCCCGCACCTCGCCCTATGATTTTTCCGGGCTGAAGGCGGAAGGGCTGGAGCTGCTGCGCGTCGCCCGGGCGGAGACGGGGCTGCCCTTTGTTACCGAGCTGATGGATATCCGGGATCTGGAGCTCTTCGCCGATGTGGACGTGATCCAGGTGGGCGCCCGGAACATGCAGAACTTTGACCTGCTGCGGGAGCTGGGCCATTGCGACAAGCCTGTTCTCCTGAAGCGGGGCCTGGCCAATACCCTGCGGGAGCTGCTGATGAGCGCGGAATACGTCATGTCCGGCGGCAACGAGCAGGTGATCCTCTGCGAGCGGGGCATCCGGAGCTTTGCGGACTATACCCGCAATACCCTGGACCTCTCCGCCGTGCCCATGCTGCACGAGCTGAGCCATCTGCCGGTGATCGTGGATCCCAGCCACGCCACGGGCCTTGCGAGACTGGTGCCGCCCATGGCCCTGGCCGCTGTGGCCGCCGGGGCCGACGGCGTGATGGTGGAGGTGCACAACGATCCGCTGAACGCGCTGTGCGACGGGGCCCAGGCCCTGCGGCCGGAGGAGTATGAGAAGCTGGCCGCCAAGGTGAGAGAGATCCGAAAGGTCGTGACGGCATGACGCTGGGTGTGGTTGGACTGGGCCTGATCGGCGGCTCCTTCGTCAAGGCCTATCACGAGGCGGGCCACCGGGTCCTGACCTGGAACCGGAGCCCCACCATCCAGGATTACGCCATACTCAGCGGCGAGGCGGACGGGAGACTGGACCGGGACACGGCGAAGGACTGCGATCTGATCCTGCTGTGCCTCTTTCCGGAGGCGGCCGTCGCCTGGCTCCGGGAGATGGCGCCCTGCATCGGCCCCAAGCCCCTGGTGATGGATTGCTGCGGCATCAAGCGGGCGGTCTGCGCCGCCGGCTTTCCTCTGGCGGAGGAATACGGCTTTACGTTTCTGGGCAGCCACCCCATGGCGGGCAGCCAGTTTTCCGGCTACAAACACGCCCGGGCCGATCTGTACCGGGGCGCGCCCATGGTGCTGGTGCCCCCGCGCTTTGACGATATCGAGCTGCTGAGCCGGGCCAAGGAGCTGCTGGCTCCGGCTGGCTTCGGGCACTTTTCCGTCACCACGGCGGAGAGGCACGACAAGAGCATCGCCTTTAGCTCCCAGTTGGCCCATGTGGTGTCCAACGCATACATCAAGAGCCCCACGGCTCTCGGCCAAAAGGGCTTTTCCGCGGGCAGCTACAGGGACATGACCCGGGTGGCCTGGCTGAATCCCGCCATGTGGACAGAGCTGTTTCTGGAAAACCGGGATTATCTCCTGCAGGAGCTGGACCAGATCATCGCCAGTCTCGGCGAATACCGGGACGCGCTGGACCGGCGGGACGGAGCGGAGCTGGAGCGCCTTCTGGAGGAAGGCAGGCGGCGCAAGGAAGAGGTGGACGGATGAGCATTCAGGTGGAAGTCAAGGCCTCCCGGCATTATACGGTGCAGATCGGCGAGGGCCTGCTGGACGCCGCCGGGGCTCTGCTGCGGGAGAAAACCGCCGCGGGGACGGCCTGCGTCGTCTCCGGCGCGCAGGTGGACGCCTTCTATGGCGATCGGCTTGTCCGCTCCCTGGAGGCGGCGGGCTTTCGGGCGCTGCGCTTTGTCCACCCCTCGGGAGAGGAACACAAGAATCTGGAGACCTACGGGAAGCTGCTGGGCTTTCTGGCCGGGCAAGGCCTGAGCCGGAGCGATCTGCTGGTCTCCCTGGGCGGCGGCGTCACCGGCGACCTCACCGGCTTTGCCGCGGCCACCTATATGCGGGGCCTGGATTATGTCCAGATCCCCACCAGCCTGCTCGCCATGGTGGATTCCTCCGTGGGCGGGAAAACCGCGGTGGACCTGCCGGAGGGGAAGAACCTGGCCGGCTGCTTCTGGCAGCCCCTGGCCGTCCTCTGCGACCCGGCGCTGCTGCAAACCCTGCCGGAGGAGGAGCTGCGCTGCGGCGCGGCGGAGGTGGTGAAAACCGCCGTCCTGCGGGACGAGGCCCTGTTTCGGGAGCTGGAAAAGGCCGGTCTTCCCGCCGCCTTCACGGAGGACGCCATCGCCCGCTGTGTCCGGATTAAGCGGGACCTGGTGGAGGAGGACGAATTTGACCGGGGCAGCCGCAAGCTTCTGAACCTGGGGCACAGCTTCGGTCACGCCCTGGAGCTCTGCAGCGGCTACGCCCTGGGCCACGGTCAGGCCGTGGCCGTGGGGATGACCATGATCGCCCTGGCGTCTGCCGAAAAGGGGATCTGCAGCAGGGAGACCGCCGAAAGGCTCCGGGCGCTGCTGGAGAAGCTGGGCCTGCCCACAGAGCCGGAGATCCCGGGCAAAGCACTTTTGGCCGCGCTGCTGCGGGACAAGAAGCGCAGCGGGGACAGCATGGACCTGGTCCTGCCGGAGGCCATCGGCCGCTGCCGGGTGGAGCGTGTGCCGGCCTCGGCGCTGGAGGAATGGCTGCGGCTGGGAGGCGCGAAATGAAGCTTCTGATCCCAAGCGGGCCCCGTTCCGGCTCGGTCCGGATCCCGGCCTCCAAGTCCCGGGCTCACCGGCTGCTGATCTGCGCGGCCCTTTCCCGGGAGGAGACGCTGCTGCACTGCGAGGGGATCTCCCGGGACATCGAGGCCACGGTCCGCTGCCTGCACTCCCTGGGGGCGGAGATCGAAGAGGAGAGGGGCCTCCTGCGTGTGCGGCCCATTCAGGAAGCGTCGGCGGGAGAATGCCTGCTGCCCTGCGGGGAGAGCGGCGCCACCCTGCGCCTGCTGCTGCCGGTGATCGGCGCCCTGGGCCTGAGAGCCTGCTTCCCGAGAGAGGGACGGCTGCCCCAGCGGCCCCTGGCCCCGCTGGACCGGGAGCTGACAGAGCACGGTATGCACCTGGAGGAACAGGGCGCACTGCTGTACGCGTCGGGGAAACTGCGTGCCGGGGAGTACCGGCTGCCCGGGAACGTATCTTCCCAGTACATTTCCGGCCTGCTGCTGGCCCTGCCCCTCTTGGAGGGGGAGAGCCGCCTGCGGGTCACCGAGCCGGTGGAGTCCGAAGCCTATATCCGCATGACGGAGGAGGTCCTGGACCTGGCCGGGCTGCGCTTTACGAAAGAACACAAGAGCTATTTTGTCCCCGGCGGCCAGCGTCCCGGTCTCTCCGGCACGCTCGCCGTGGAGGGGGACTGGTCCAGCGCCGCCTTCTTCCTCTGCGCCGGCGCGCTGAGCGAGGAGGGGGTGCTGGTGAAAGGCCTGGATCTGCACTCGACGCAGGGCGACCGGGCGGTGCTGGAGCTGCTGCGCAGCTTCGGCGCGGAAGTCAGCGAGACGGAAGACGGCGTTCTCTGCCGCCGGGGCGAGCTCCGGGGCCAGGAGATCGACGCCGGACCCATCCCGGACCTGATCCCGGTGCTGAGCGTACTGGCCGCTGGCGCCCGGGGGGATACCCGGATCCGTAACGCATCGCGGCTGCGGCTCAAGGAGTCCGACCGGCTCAGGACCACCGCGGCCCTGCTGCGGGACCTGGGCGGCAGCGCGGAGGAGCTGGAGGACGGCCTGGTGGTCCACGGAAGCGGCTCCCTGCGGGGCGGCCCTGCCAAGAGCGCCGGGGATCACCGCATCGCCATGTCCGCCGCCATGGCCGCCTGCCTGTGCAGGAAGCCGGTCACGCTGGAGGGGGCGGAATCTGTGGAGAAGTCCTATCCTCGCTTCTGGGAGGATTGGCAGGCGCTGGAGGTGAGAGAGCGATGAACTGGAACGGGAAAACGCTGAAGCTGTCCGTTTTCGGCCAGTCTCACAGCGAGAGCATCGGTATGACCCTTGCCGGTATCCCGGCCGGGGAACAGATCGACCGGGAGGAGCTGCAGCGCTTTCTGGACCGGCGCGCCCCGGGCAGGACCCCCTGGTCCACCGCCCGGAAGGAGCCGGACGTTCCGGAATTCACCGCCGGGCTGGAAGGGGACTGTACCACCGGAGAGGAAATTACCGCCGTCATCCGCAACAGGGACCGGCGCAGCGGGGATTACGCCGCCTTTGCCCGGACGCCCCGGCCCGGTCACGCGGACTATCCCGCATCGGTGAAGTACGGCCCGGCCTGGGACAATGCCGGCGGCGGCGCCTTCTCCGGCCGGATGACCGCGCCGCTCTGCATCGCCGGCGGCCTCTGCCTGCAGCTGCTACGGCGGGAGGGGATCCAGGTCATCTCCCGGATCTCCGAAATCGGCGGGATCTGTGATGTGGGGGAACTGAATGAATCAACAGCGGAAAAGAGCTCCCCGGTGGTGGATGACACTGCAGGAGAGCGGATGATCGCCGCGATCGTGGAGGCAAAAGCCGCCGGGGACTCCCTGGGCGGCATTGTGGAATGTCAGGTGCTGGGCCTGCCTGTGGGCCTGGGCGGACCGCTGTTTGACGGGCTGGAGAGCCGCATTGCCGCCCTGGTTTTCGGCATCCCCGCCGTGAAGGGTCTGGATTTCGGCGCGGGCTTCGAGGCAGCCCGGCTCCGGGGCAGCGAGAACAACGATTCCTTCCTTGTGCGGGAGGGCCGCGTGGTCACCGAAAGCAACCGCTGCGGCGGGATCCTGGGCGGCATGAGCGACGGGATGCCTCTGATCTTTCATGTCGCTTTCAAACCCACGCCCTCCATCGCCCTGCCCCAGCGGAGCGTGGATCTGGAGCGCATGGAGGAGACGGAGCTGCGCATCGGCGGCCGGCATGACCCCTGCGTGGTGCC
This sequence comes from Oscillospiraceae bacterium, assembly GCA_902775355.1. Taxonomy (GTDB): domain Bacteria; phylum Bacillota; class Clostridia; order Oscillospirales; family Oscillospiraceae; genus Limivicinus. Next base: position 12,291 of record CACYLY010000007.1, on the reverse strand, counting down.
CCGGGCGGTACCGGTGGTGGAGGCTGCGGCGGACCTCGCGGTCTGTGACGCCCTGCTGGAAGGGAGAAAGGAGCGGTCCCCATGGAATTGAAGGATTACCGCGCCGCGCTGGACGCCCTGGACGGGGAGCTGACGGAGCTTCTTGCAAAGCGGATGGCGCTCTCCGGGCTGATCGGAGAATACAAAAAGGCTCGAGGCCGGCCCATTCTGGACGCCGCCCGGGAAGAGAAAAAGCTGAATGCTGTGGAAAAACGCTGCCCCGAAGCCTTTCGGGGTGAGATGCGGGTCGTTTTCCGCGCGATCCTGGAGCAGAGCCGAGAGCTGCAGCAGCGCCGCTCTTCCGCCATGCGCTGCGGCCTCCTGGGCCGGAAGCTGGGCCACAGCTATTCCCCCCAGATCCACGGGAAGCTGGCGGATTACGGCTATGAGCTCTTTGAGCGGGAGCCGGAGGAGCTGGAGGACTTTGTGCGGGAAGGGGCATGGCAGGGCCTGAACGTGACCATCCCCTACAAGAAAACGGTCCTGCCTCTCTGCGACGCCCTCTCCGACAGCGCCCGGGAGATCGGCAGCGTCAACACCCTGCTGCGCCGCGCGGATGGCAGCATCTACGGCGACAATACCGACGCTTTCGGCTTCGCCTGGCTGCTGGAGCACAGCGGCATCGACCCCAAGGGGAAGAAGGCCCTGGTGCTTGGAAGCGGCGGTGCCTCCGTGATGGCCTGCTGGGTGCTGCGGCAAAAGGGCGCCCGGGAGCTCACGGTCATCTCCCGCAGCGGCGAGAACAACTACGAAAACCTGGATCGGCACGCCGACGCGGAGCTGATCGTGAACACCACCCCGGTGGGCATGTACCCCAATAACGGCCAGGCTCCGGTGGATCTGCGCCGCTTCCCCCGCTGCGAGGGCGTGGTGGACGTGATCTATAACCCGGCGCGCACCGCCCTGCTGCTGCAGGCGGAGGAGCTGGGGATCCCCCGGGCGGGAGGCCTGGGTATGCTGGTGGCCCAGGCCAAGCGCAGCAGCGAGATCTTCACCGGCGCGGAGATCCCGGACAGACGCATCGAGGAGATCACCCGGGAGCTCTCCCGGGAGATGGAGAATCTGGTCCTCATCGGCATGCCCGGCTGCGGCAAAAGCAAGATCGCCGCGCTGTTGGGAAGACGCCTGAGCCGCCCGGTGCTGGAAGCCGACGCGGAGATCGAACGAGCGGCGGGCCTGCGCATCCCCGAGATCTTTGAGAAGGAAGGGGAGGCGGGCTTCCGCGAGCGGGAGACCGCGGTGCTGCGGGAGCTGGGCAAGCGCTCCGGCTGCATCCTCTCCACCGGCGGCGGCTGCGTCACCCGGGAGGAGAACTACCCCCTGCTGCACCAGAACGGCCTGATCGTCTGGCGCAAGCGGGACATCAGGCTGTTGAGCAAAAAGGGCAGACCGATTTCCCAGAGCAGGGACCTGGAGGAGCTTTACGCGGAGCGTGCGCCGCTCTACGCCCGCTTTGCAGATCTGGTGATCGAGGAGACGGAGACCGTGGAGGAAGCGGCAGAGAAGATCCTGGAGGCGCTGCAATGAAACTGTTGGTTTTGAACGGACCCAACCTGAATCTGCTGGGGCTGCGGGAGCCGGAAATCTACGGCAGGCGGAGCTACGCGGACCTGGAGCGTTTTTTGAACGACTGCGCCGGGGAGATCGGCGCGGAGCTGGAGATCTTCCAGTCCAACCACGAGGGCGTGCTGGTGGACAGGATCCAGCAGGCCTACGGGGTTTTTGACGGGATCGTATTTAATCCCGCAGCTTACACGCACACCAGCGTGGCCCTGCTGGACGCGCTGAAGGCCGTGGGGATCCCCACGGTGGAGGTGCACCTGTCCGACCCGGATAAGAGGGAGGACTTCCGAAAGATCTCCTATGTGCGCCCGGCCTGTCTGAAGACGGTGAAGGGCCTGGGCTTTGAGAGTTACCGGCAGGCGCTGCTGTTCCTGGCGGCATATCTGAGAGGGGAGAGAGAGGTATGATCGCGACCTTTGTCAATATGGGCACGGTGCTGGTGGGGAGCCTCCTGGGCATCCTGCTGAAAAACCGGCTGAAGGAGAGCCTGCAGAGCGCCCTGATGAAGGCCCTGGCCCTGTGCACGGTGGTCATCGGCGTCTCCAGCGCCATCCAGACCCAGGAACTGCTGTGCGTCATCATCTCCATGGTGATCGGGACCCTTCTGGGAGAGCTGCTGCACATCGACGACGGCATCGAGCACGCGGGAGACGCCATCAAGAAAAAGCTCGTTCGCGGCGGCGGCAACAGCCGCTTTACCGAGGGCTTCGTCTCCGCCTGCATCCTCTTCTGCATCGGCTCCATGACCATCGTGGGCTCTCTGGAGGCGGGCATCAACCACAATTACAGCATCATCTTCGCCAAGAGCGCCCTGGACTTCGTGTCCTCCATGGCCTTTGCGGCGGCCATGGGCTTCGGCGTCACCTGCTCGGTGCTGTTCATCCTGGTCTTCCAGGGAGGCCTGACCCTGCTGGCGGCGCTGGTGGGCCCGGCGCTCAGCACCCAGGTGGTGACGGAGATGAGCGCCGTGGGCGGCACCATCCTGGTGGGCATGGCGGTGAACATGCTGGGCCTGGGGAAGGAGCGGATCAAGGTGGCCAACATGCTGCCGGCCATCTTCGTGCCTATCGCCTATTTCCCCGTCGCCGCCTGGATCACGGGCCTGTTCGGGTGAGAAAAAAGAAAACAGAAACCGCGCTCCCCTCGCCGTTGAAGCGAGGGGAGCGCGCTTTCTATGTTCGTTTATTCTTTTGTCATGTGCAGGGCGGCGGCCCGGAGCATCAGCTTTTTGGGGCCGATGGCGTCGAAGTCGATCTTCACCAGAAAATCGTTGCCCATGGGGGTCATCTCCACGATGCGGCCCGGCCCGAAGGCCTTGTGACGCACCCGCTCCCCCAGGGAAAAGCTCTGAGGCGGCGTGGGAGCGGCGGGCTTTTTGGACGGCGTGGGGGTGTAGGGCTTGCTGCGGCTCTCCGGCGGGCGGTAGGGATAATTGGGCTCTCCCGGACGGGACCGGCTGACAAAGCCCAGCTCCTCCCGCCGGTCGTGATAGCCGTAGCCCTTGGGCAGCAGCTTGCGGATGTCCTCCTCCGGGATCTCGTCCACAAAGCGGGAGGCCCGATTGGCGCTGGTGCGGCCGAAGAGCATCCGCTGCCGGGCGCAGAGCAGGTAGAGCTTCCGCTTGGCCCGGGTGATGGCCACGTAGCAGAGGCGGCGCTCCTCCTCCATCTCCTCCGGCTCGCCGATGGCCCGCATGCCGGGGAAGATGCTCTCCTCCATGCCCACGATGAACACGGTGCCGAACTCCAGACCCTTGGCGCTGTGCATGGTCATGAGCACCACGTTGTCCGCGTCCTTGTCGTAGGCGTCCAGATCCGTGTAGAGAGCCACGTCGGCCAGATACCCGTCCAGGCTCAGGTCGCCGGACTCCTTCATGAAGCCCAGGATGCTGCTCTTGAGCTCCTTCACGTTCTCGGCCCGGGTGAGGTCCTTGTCGTCCCCGGAGCTCTCCAGCAGGCGCAGGTAGCCGGTCTTTTCCAGCAGCTCGTCATACAGGGCGTCGGGGGCGTTGGACTGGGAGAAGGTCCGCAGGCCATCGATCAGCTCCACGAAGGCCAGCATTTTGCCGCTGGCGCGCTTCAGATCCGGGTAATGATCCGCCCGGCTCAGGATCTCGTAGAGGCTGCAGCCCTCCTGCCGGGCAATCTCTCCAGCCAGCTCCATGCTCCGTTCGCCGATGCCCCGGGGGGGACTGTTTACGATGCGGCTCAGGCGCAGATCATCGGCCGGGGTGGCGATGACGTTCAGATAGGCCAGCATGTCCTTGATCTCGGTGTGGTCGAAGAAACGGGTGCCGCCTACCACCCGGTAGGGGATGCCGCTGCGCTTGAAGGCGAATTCCAGCTGGTTGGACTGGGCGTTCATCCGGTAGAGCACCGCGTGGTCCCGCCAGTTGGCCCCCTGGCTGAAGCTGGACAGAATGGTGGAGGCCACGTACTGGGCTTCCTCGTTCTCGTTGTCCGCGCAGTAGAGCTGGATAGGCTCGCCGGGACCGGCGTCGGTCCAGAGCTCCTTGCCCTTGCGGCCCAGGTTGTTGCGGATCACGCTGTTGGCGGCGTTCAGGATATGGCCGGTGCTGCGGTAGTTCTGCTCCAGACGGATGGTGCGGCAGCCCTTGAACTGCTTTTCAAAGGACAGGATGTTGGCGATGGTGGCGCCCCGGAACTTGTAGATGCTCTGGTCGTCATCGCCCACCACGCAGATGTTGCCCCAGTGGCCGGCCAGGGTGGAGGCCAGCAGATACTGCAGATGGTTGGTGTCCTGATACTCGTCCACCAGCACGTACTGGAAGCGGCGCTGCCAGTAGCTGCGCACGTCCTCATTCTCCTGCAGGAGCTTCACCGTGCAGGCGATGAGATCGTCAAAGTCCAGGGCGTTGGCGGCAAAGAGGCGGCGGGCGTACTCCTGGTAGGCCTGGCCGATGCGGACACGGCGGAAGTCGTTGGCCCTCTTCGCCTGCTGCAGGTACTCGACCGGGCCGATCTGAGCGTCCTTGGCCCGGCTGATCTCCCCCAGCACCGTGCGGGGCGGGAAGCTCTTCTCGTCGAAATCCAGGTCCTTCAGGATGCGCTTCATGAGACTTTGACTGTCCCCGGTGTCGTAAATGGTGAAGTTGGCGCCGTAGCCCAGCTTCTCCCCGTCCCGGCGCAGGATGCGCACGCAGGCGGAGTGGAAGGTGCAGGCCCAGATGTCGTTGGCGCTCTCGCCCAGCATCCGCTCCAGACGGGCCTTCAGCTCGTCCGCGGCCTTGTTGGTGAAGGTGATGGCCAGGATCCGCCAGGGGGCCACCGGCTCCAGGGCGGCCAGCTTCTCCGCCTCCGGCCCGCCTGCCTCCAACAGGCGCAGGGACTCCTCGTCCGCCCCGGGAGGCAGCTCGTCGCTGTCGCTGGCGCGGCCGAAGCGGAGGAGATTGGCGATGCGGTTGATGAGCACGGTGGTCTTGCCGCTGCCGGCTCCCGCCAGGATCAGCAGGGGACCTTCCGTGGCCAGCACCGCCTCGATCTGCCGCTCGTTGAGCTTTTTGAATTTGGCGCGGATCAGACTGCGCCGCGCTTCGCAGTAACGTTTCGTAAAGTCCATCATGGCGCCGATTATACCACGAAGCGACGCCGGACACAAGGAACAATTCCGTAACGTCCAAATTCTGCTTCCTTTGACAAAAGAATTGCAAAAAGAGCCGCTCTGCGCTATGATAGACCCAATTCCCCGCAAGGCGAAAGAATGCGAGACGGATGCATGAAGAGTTTCTTTCTAAAACTATGGGATAGAATGAGCGACCCGGGTCTTAAGCTGCCGCTGACCGCGGCGGTGCTGCTCCTGACCCTGGTGCTGGCGGGCCTGGTGCTGGCGCAGGGCTTTTCGGCCCCTCCTCCGGGCACGCCGGCGGAGATGGTCCTGGTGACCGAGGCGCTGCCGCCCCGGGAGGAGCCCGCGGAGCCGGAGGACTGGGAGCATACGGCGGAGCTGATCCTTCCGGAGCCGACTCCCGAAACAGGCCCTGAGCCCGAAGAGCCCCAAAGCGGCTGGACGACGCGGGAGGGAGAAGAATACTATCTCCTGGCCGACGGCAGCTGCGCTGTCGGCCTGCACAAGATCGGCGGCAAGCTCTGTTACTTCGACCAGAACGGCGTCAAGGCCCGGTCTTTGGGGATCGACGTGTCCTACTACGACAACGGGATCGACTGGGAGCTAGTCAAGGAAGCCGGCGTCGACTTCGCCATCATTCGCGTGGGCGGCCGGGGCTGGACCAGCGGCGCGCTGTATGACGACTGCCGCACCCAGGAGTATCTTCGCCGAGCCAGGACGGCGGGCGTTAAAATCGGCGTGTATTTCTACTCCACGGCCGTGAACCCCCGGGAGGCGGTGGAGGAGGCCCGGGCGGCGCTGAAGGCGGTGGGCGGCGTCCCGCTGGATTTTCCGGTGTTCATCGACATGGAGTTTTCCGGCGAATATCCCAAGGGCCGGGCGGACCGGCTTTCGCCCAGCGAGCGGGCGGAGATCGCCATGGCCTTTTGCGAGACTGTCCGCAACGCCGGCTACGAGCCCGGGGTCTACGCGGGCCAAAACTACCTGAAAGGCTCCATCGACTACTACGCCATCTCCCGCTACACCATCTGGCTTGCCAGCTATACCGTCAAGGATCAGCTGCCCCGCTTTGACAAGCGCTACGATCTCTGGCAGTTCACCGATCGGGGGAGGGTCCCCGGCGTGGGCGGCGCCGTGGATATGAATGTGATCTTTTGAAAAAAACTCCTGCGTTCCTCGGAACGCAGGAGCTTTTTGCGATTGAATGCTTGGGATCGGAAAATTTAACTCGGGTCACGGCTCGGCTCAGCGCTGATTCTGGTCTCCGTCGTCCTCGTAGTAATCGTAGTCCTCTTCCGGCACGCGGGCGGCACGGGCCTTCCGTTTCTGGAGGATCAGGAGCGCGGCGATGGCGGCCAGAAGCAGCAGGCAGACAACGATCACCACGATGAAGAAGCCCGCATGGGAGTCGTCGCCGGTCTTGACCTTGTTGGAATCGTTCTTGTCGCTGGGGAGAATGGTCAGCTTGCCGTCGATCTTGGTGATGTTGTAGTTGTCGGTGACCTCCGCCCCCTGGGAGTCCAGGATGTGGACCTCGGTGATCTTCTTGGTGTAGGTGCCGACCTCCTTGACGCCGTTGCGGATCAGGTTGCCCTTGGCGTCGTAGACGTTCAGCTTCACGCCGGAGTACTTGTGACCGGCGGCCAGGGCGGGGGCCTTGACCTTGTCGTTGACCAGAGCTTTGCCGTCGTAGTACTTGGAGTCGGACACGGCCTCCAGGGTGATGTCCAGCTTCTTGACGGTGAGGGTGCCGGTGCCGGCGTTGATCTTATACTTGCTGTCCGCCACGGCGGCGCCGTCCTTGCTGCGGATGCTGATCACGGGGACGATAGTGTAGGTCCCGGCGTTGGTGGCGGTCTCGGACTCGGTCTCGCCCTGCTTGACTTTCAGGGTGACGGTGGCCACGTCGCCGTCCAGCAGGCCGCTGATGTTGTAGCCGGTCTGGTCCGGCTTGCGGGCGGTCCCGTCATAGGTCCAGGCCTGGTCCCTGACGGTGACGGCCACGGGCACGCCGGTGGAGGCGCTGACCTTGATGGTCATCTTGCCGTCCACGGTCTTGATGTCGTAGTTGGCGGTGACATCGGTCTCCACATTGGCGGTGTCCACGATGCGCAGCGCGCTGAGATCGATGCTGGTGGTGAAGGTCTCGCTGCCATAGCCCTTGACGAAGTCGCCCCGGAGCGCGTGGCCTTCCAGCAGACCCTCCACCTTGTGGCCGTGGTTGAAGCTGCCGCTTTCGGTCTTGCAGTCCTTGGCGTAGATCACCTTGGTGCCGTCGGTCACTACGGTGCCGGTGATGGCGGTGACGGTGATGCTGCGCTTGGTGACGGTGACCTTGCCGGCGTTTTCATTGTCGAGCGTGATCTCGTACAGGTCGGTCACATCCTGGCCCAGCGCGTCCTTGATGACCACGGAGGCGATGGGGCTGGCCACGGGGCTGGCGGTGACGTTGGTGCTGCCGCCCTCGTAAGTGACCTCAATGCTGTGGCCCTCGGTAAGGGAGCCGCTGACCAGCTCATAAGCGTCGGCGGTGATGAGCTTGCCGGTGTACTCGGCGCTGCGGTCCTTGGAACGGATGGTGAGGGGGATCTTCTGGGCCGGAGGCGTCACAGGCTTGCTGGATTCGTAGGTGATCTCGTAATTGGCCGTGTTGTCGATATCGCCGTTTTTGATGACGGCGTCCCGCGGGGTGGAAATGTAGCTGCCGTCCTCGTTCTGCTTGACATCGAAGGCGATGGAGGTAAACGCGTCGCCCTCGTTGAGGGTGCCTGCGCTGAGGATGGCGCCGTCATGCTCATAGGTCTTGCCGCCGTCCTTGGTGACGGGCTCCTTGGCGGTGACGGTGAGCTTCACCTTCTCCGGTGCGGGAGGCGTCACGGGCTTGCTGGCCTCGTAAGTGATCTCGTAATTGGCCGTGTTGTCGATGTCGCCGTTCTTGATGACCGCGTCCCGGGGCGTGGCGACAAAGCTGCCGTCCTCGTTCTGCTTGACGTCGATCTGGATGGCGCTCACCGTGTCGCCCTCGTTGAGGGCGCCGGCGCTGAGGACGGCACCGTCCTGCTCGTAGGTCTTGCCGCCGTCCTTGGTGACGGGCTCCTTGGCGGTGATGGTGATCTTCACCTTCTCCGGCGCGGGAGGCGTCACGGGCTGGCTGGCCTCGTAAGTGATCTCGTAATTGGCCGTGTTGTCAATGTCGCCGTTTTTGATGACGGCGTCCCGGGGAACGGCCACGAAGCTGCCGTCCTCGTTCTTCTGAACGTCAATGACGATAGAGGTAAAGGAATCGCCCTCGTTGAGGGTGCCGGCGCTGAGGACGGCGCCGTCCTGCTCATAGGTCTTGCCGCCGTCCTTGGTGACGGGCTCCTTGGCGGTGACGGTGAGCTTCACCTTCTCCGGCGCGGGAGGAACGACCTCGGCGCTGGGCAGATAGGTGATCTCGTAATCGGCGGTGTGGTCGATGTCGCCGTTTTTGATGACGGCGTCTCGGGGAACGGCCACGTAATTGCCGTTGGCGTTCTGCTGCACGTCAATGACGATGGAGGCGAAGGAATCGCCCTCGTTGAGGGCGCCGGCGCTGAGGACGGCGCTGTTCTGCTCATAGGTCTTGCCGCCGTCCCTGGTCACGGGCTCGTTGGCGGTGATGGTGAGCTTGACGGGCTCCTTGGGAGCGGGCGGCGTGTCGTCGTCGCCGCCGGGAGCGGGGCCGTCTTCCTTCTGCACGGGAACGCTGTTCTCATAGCGCAGCTCGTAGCGATCGGTCACGTTTTTGCCGCTGCGCAGGATGACCGCGCCGGAAGGTACGGCCACAAAGCCCTCCGCCTGCTCCTCCACATTCAGCGTGACGGAATCGATGACGTCGCCGGAGTCCAGCTTGCCGGTATAGGTCCAGCCGTTGGAAACCATGCTGTCGCCGTCCTGCACAGGGGCGTTGGCGCTGATGGTGATGATCTCGGTCCACTGGGCTTCCACCCGGCAGTCGGCGTAGGGCTTGGCGCTCTGACCCGGATCAAGCTTCAGGCTGCCGCCGTTTTTGTAGGACAGCCGCCAGCCGGCGAACTTGTGGGTCTCGGTGTCGGCCGGGGCGATGGGCGCGGTGTAGGCGCTGCCCGGGGCCAGAGAGCTCTCCGCGCCGGAGGCGTCCTTGTCCAGAGCTTCCGTGACGGTGATGTTCTTCTCTTTATCCAGAGGAGCCAATACGATCACCAGCGTGTAGACAGGGGGATTCACGGTGGAGGCGGTGGTGATATAGCCCTTGTCAAACTTGTTCTCGGCCCCTTCCACGGCGCCGGCCTTCAGGGTCAGCAGGGTGCTCTCCGCGTTGGCGGTGAAGGGGAGGGCCTTGCGGTTCTGGGTCTCCACCGCGTCGCCCCGGATATAGGCGCTCTTGACGTAGTAGCCCTCGGGCGGCGTGATGAAGAGGTTCTTCTTCAGCAGATCCTCCAGAACGGTGCCGCCGGCGCTGCGGCTCATCGCCGTGTTGTCAGGATCGGAAGCAGCCGCGTCCGCCTTGCCGATGGCGACGGAGCAGGTCTTGCCTCCCAGCTTCTCAGCCTCTTCCTCGGCGCTGACGGGGATAGTCTTGCTCGGATCCTCGGGGTCGGGGATGCGGAGCTCGTAGACCAGCGATTCCTTGCCGGTCAGCGTAACGTCCACATCGTCCGCCAGAGCCAGGCCGCCGGCAAGCTGGAACACGAGGACCAGGGTCAGCAGCAGGCTCAGCATCATGCGCATGTTCTTCTTCATGGAAATCACCTCAAAATGAAAAGATTGTCTGGTTGGGATTATAATCGGATGGGTTTGGGTTTGACAAGGGGCGGAATTGTGAAGAATTCCTAAGTTCAGTGGATGGGGACCAGCTTCCCGATCACAACATAACGGGCGTCATAGTATTCGTAGGAACAGGTGGAAAGGGTCACCACCCGGTCCTTGGTGGTCACGTTCACATCGCACTTGAAGTCGGATTCGGCGCACACCTTTTTCAGCCAGGCCCCGTAGGCCTCTTCGCTTTCAAAGTTGAAGGTGTAGACGTCGGAGTCCGCATCGGTCAGAAAAGCGGTAAAGAGTTCCAGGCGGTAGTTCATGCGGGGGGTGTTGATGTACATGACGGGGTGCTCGTCGTAATAGTACTGCTCCTTGTAATAGATCAGCAGGCCGAACTTGGTTTTGTCGCCCATGTTGTGGCCGTAGATCACGGTGTTCTCATCGGAAAAGTCCCGGGCGTTGCAGCAGTCGGCAAATAAAGAGCCGCCCACGCTGTAGCTTCCGTCATAGAAGTGGTGGAGATAGTAGTCGTTTTCCTCGGCCTCGACCACGCCGTAGTCGATCTTGGAGTTGGGACAGTAGATCCAGCCGATGGCGTCGGGATAATCGGAGAAAAACTTGTCCAGGTCATACATGGCGTTCAGGGGGGAGATTTCCGGGTCCAGCTGGATCTGACCGATGACGTCGCTGTCATAAGTCCTGGGATCGGGGGAGCCCGCCGGCTGGCTGTTCGCCTGACCGCCGCCCCCGTTCCCGGCCTGGGACGGATCGCCCGGGAGCCGATAGACGTCGGAGGCGCCGCTGTCCTTGTCCCGGGATTCCTTGTGCTCCAGCTGATCGCTGATGAGCATATAGGAGGAAAAAGCCAGAACGCCCAGCAGGATCCCCGCTGCAACGATTAAAACGTAAAAGATGCTTTTCTTCAAACAACAGCCTCCCTTCCGGGGGAATATGGATGCGAGCTTCGGGAAAAGCCGCGTTTCCCTTGTCTCTGGGCTCATTATAGTACAGACTTCTCAAAAAAGAAACATAAGAAGTCTTAAGAATGACGACCGCGGGGATGGGAAATGCTTCCAGGAAAAACGCGGGGGCCGAAACCCCGGGAAACAAGCGTTTCCGCGCAGCGAAAAAACCCTTTCGTCTTCCGACAAAAGGGTTTCGTACAGAAGCGCCCTTGCAGGGCCCGGCCCCCTGGACGGCCCGGTAGAACAGGAAGGACGCATCACTTTCCGCGCGAGAGGAACACGTCGATGAAAAAAGCGCCTTTTGTCGGAAGACAAAAGACGCTTTTTTCTTGGAGGCGCCACCCAGATTTGAACTGGGGAATCGAGGATTTGCAGTCCTCTGCCTTACCACTTGGCTATGGCGCCATATAACATATGCGGGCGAACGGCCCGCATATGAATTTTGTGGAGCGGGCAACGAGGCTCGAACTCGCTACCTCCACCTTGGCAAGGTGGCGCTCTACCGGATGAGCTATGCCCGCAAACGCCCCGCAGATTGCGGGGTGGTGCCTCCGGTCGGAGTTGAACCAACGACACGCGGATTTTCAGTCCGCTGCTCTACCTACTGAGCTACAGAGGCATATACAAACGATTGTGGTGGGAACAACTGGACTCGAACCAGTGACCCCCTGCTTGTAAGGCAGGTGCTCTAACCAGCTGAGCTATGCTCCCGCGCTGACAGCTTGTATATATTACTAAATCCTTTTCCGTTTGTCAAGCGCCTTTTTTTGTTTTTTCAGTTTTCTTTTTCTCCCCGGCGGAGCTTGAGGAGCTCTTCCGGCGTAAAGGCGTATTCCTCTCCGCAAAACTGGCAGGAGACCCGGACAGTCTCGCCGGCTTGGGCCATCTCGTCCAGCTCCTGCCGATCCAGGCAGGCCAGGGCCTCTTCCACCCGGCTGCGGCTGCAGGGACAGCGATAGCCCACGGGGGCGCTGCCCACCAGGTGATACTCCATGCCCTTGAGCACCTGGGCGAAGACCGCCTTCGGCCCGTCCTCATCCAGGATCGTGGTAAGCTGGTCCATAAGAAAGATGTTGTTTTCCAGCCGGTCGATCAGGGCCTCGTCCGCCCCGGGCATCAGCTGCACCAGAAAGCCGCCGGCGGCCTTGATGCTGCGGTCTCTGTCCACCAGGACGCCCAGGGCGCAGGCGGAGGGCACCTGCTCGCTGGAGAGCAGGTAGGCCGTCAGATCCTCGGCGATCTCGCCGCTGACCAGCTCGACGGAGCCGATGTAGGGCTCTTTCAGGCCGATGTCCCGGCTGACGGTCAGGGTGCCGTTTTTGCCCACGGCGCCGCCCACGTCCAGCTTGCCGTCGCCGCGCAGGGGCAGATGGACGGT
>CACYLY010000006.1 GCA_902775355.1 Oscillospiraceae bacterium | reverse complement strand
TACGTGCCCATGCTGGGGGCCGGCGGCAGCTACCTGGCCTTCATCACCGGCAACCTCATCAACATGAAGATCCCCTGCGCCGTCAACGCCCGGGACATCGTGGGCGCCAAATCCGGCACGGCGGAGAACGAGATCATCGCCACCCTCTCCATCGCCACCTCCTCCCTGGTGACCATCCTGGTGCTGGCTCTGGGGGTGCTGCTGCTGATCCCGCTGCAGCCGGTGCTCCAGTCTCCGGCCCTGCAGCCGGCCTTTGACAACGTGGTGCCCGCCCTCTTCGGGGCCATGGCCTGCAAGTATTTCCGCCACAACGGCCGCATCGCCTCGCCCACCCTGCTGCTGATGGCGGCGGTGTTCATGCTGGCCCCCGCTCTGGCCGGCTCCGTCAGCTTCCTGGTGATCCCCGCCGGCGCGGCGGCCATCGGCCTGGCCTACCTCTTCTTCAAGCGGGAGCAGGCCGCAAAGGAGGCCCGGGGATGATCGCGCTGTTTATCGTGCTGGCCCTGCTGGGCGTTTTGCTGCTGCTTTTGCTGATCGCGTTGCTGCGCACCCTGCTGACGCCGACGAAGCAGTCTCTCTGGCAGCCCCCCTCCGACCCGGAAAGGGAAGGGCGCTATGCCGAAAAGCTCTCCCGCATGGTCCGCTGCGAGACCGTTTCCCGCAAGGGGGAGGATCAGCGGGAGAAGTTCCTGGGCTTCCACCGGCTGCTGGCGGAGCTCTTCCCCCTGGTGCACGAGAAGCTGGAGAAGACCGAGATCGACGGGAACCTGCTGTTTTACTGGAAGGGGAAGCATTCAGAGCGGCCTCTGGTGCTCATGAGCCACCAGGACGTGGTGCCCGCCGAGGGGGAATGGAGCCATCCGCCCTTCTCCGGCGACATTGCCGAGGGCAAGGTCTGGGGCCGGGGCAGCGCGGACACCAAGTGTTCCGTGATGGGCTTTTTCCAGGCGGTGGAGGAGCTGCTGGCCGAGGGCTATGAGCCGGAGCAGGACCTGTATCTCAGCTCCTCCTGCACCGAGGAGTTCGGCGGCGACGGCTGCCCCAAGCTGGTGGGCGAGATGGAGCGCCGGGGCGTGAAGCCCTTCCTGGTCTGCGACGAGGGCGGCGCCATCGTGCAGGAGCCCATCGGCGGCGTGAAGAACTACTACGCCATGATCGGCGTGCTGGAAAAGGGGAGAGGCGCCCTGCGGCTCACCGCCCGCTCCAACGGCGGCCACGCCAGCTATCCGCCCAAGAATTCCCCCATCGCGCGCCTGGGCAAATTCATCGCTCAGGTGGAGAAGCACGACCCCATGACGGCGGATTTCGAGCCGGAGGTCGCGGCCATGTTCAAGACCCTGGCCCCTTACGGCCCCTTCTATCTGCGGCTGCTGTTCGGCAATCTCTGGCTCTTCAGGCCCCTGCTGAAGAAGCTGCTGCCGAAGATCTCCCCCCAGGCCGGGGCCCTGCTGAAGACCACCGTGGCCTTCACCATGCAGTCCGGCTCCGACGCGCCCAACGTCCTGCCCCAGCAGGCCAGTCTGACTCTGGACCTGCGCTACATCCCCCACCAGCGGCTGGAGGAGAGCAACCGGGTGATCCGGGAGCTGGCAGAGCGCTACGATCTGGAGACGGAGGTTCTGATGGCCAACGACGCCTGCGAACCCGTGTCCATCCGCAGCGAAGCCTACGCCCTGGTGGAGAAGGTCATCGGCCGGGTCTTTCCCGAACTGCCCGCCTGCCCCTATGTGATGACCGGCGGCACCGACGCCCGCTTTTACCAGAAGATCTGCGACGCCTGCATCCGCTTCTCCCCGGTGGTGTACGGGCCGGAGCAGATGAAGGGCATGCACGGTCTCAACGAAAACATCGACGTCCGCTCTCTTCCCGGGGCCGTGGACTTCTACAAGACCCTGATCCGGGAAAACCGCTGAGCCTTCCGCGGCGGCAGACATCCGAAACGCTCCTCTTTTCGAGAGGGGCGTTTTCGTACAGGGAGCGCCCCCACGGAATCCTTGCTTTTCCCGGCGGGATTGTCTATAATGGTTTTATAAATTATGGGTTATGGGTTATGGGCAAAATTATGGATTTCTGTTTGGAAATCAGGCGAAAAACCGCAGAGAAGCCTGCCCCCAGAGCGCTGCGGTGACGCGGAAAGGGAGACAGCTATGGATAATGATCATTTCCGGGCGGTATGGCCGGGCTGGGAGACGGTCCGCCTTCTGGGACGGGGCGCCGTCGGCACGGTCTACGAGATCAGACGCGAAATCTTTGGCACGGCGGAGAGAGCCGCGCTCAAACTTATCACCATTCCCCGGGACAGAAGCGAGATCGATGAGCTCCGCGCCGAGGGCTATGGCGAGGACGAGATCTCCCGCCTTTTTACCGACCGGATGGAAGAGATGGTGGGGGAATATACCGTCATGTCCAGGCTGAGAGGCTGCGCCAACGTGGTTTCCTGCGACGATATCCGCTGTCTTCGTCACGAGAATGAGCCGGGCTGGGACGTGCTGATCAAAATGGAGCTGCTGCAGCCGCTGATGAAGGTCTGCGACGGCATGGAGGAGCGGGAGATCCTGCGGCTGGGCCGGGATATCGCCGCGGCTCTGGCCTGCTGCCACCGGGAGAAGATCCTCCACCGGGACGTAAAGCCCCAGAACATCTTTGTCAGCCGGGAAGGGACCTACAAGCTGGGAGACTTCGGCGTGGCAGAAAGGGAGGAAAAAGTCGGCGGCGGCTTGATCGTCGGCACCAAAAACTTCGTGGCGCCGGAGGTTTTCAACAATCTGCCCTACGGAGCTTCCGCGGATCTCTATTCCTTGGGCCTGGTGCTCTACTGGCTGCTGAATGAACGGCGCACGCCCTTCCTGCCGCTGCCTCCCGGGGTGCCCACCCTGATGGACAAGGAAGAGGCGCTCAGCCGTCGTTTCGGCGGTGAAGCCATCCCCGCGCCCGCCCACGGCAGTCCGGAGCTGCGGCGCATCGTGCTGAAAGCCCTTGCCTGCGATCCCGGGGGACGCTACCAGAGTGCGGAGGAAATGCTCCGGGATCTGGAAGCCGCTGCTCTTCGTTTGAGAAGAGAAGCGTATCCGGGCGCTTTCGCCTCCGCCGAGCCGGAGAAGGCCGCTTCGCCCCGGCCCGCCATGGCTCCCCGGCCCGAAAGACCTCCTCAGGCCTCCCCGGCGCCGACACCCGAGGCGGTGCCGCAGCCTGCGAAGAAAGAAGGCTTTTTTTCCCGTCTGGCATCCAAGCTGACAAAACCCCGGCCCGCGCCTGTGCCGCCCCTGGCTCCGGCGATGCCAGGACCCACGCCCGCTCCGAGGCAGGAGGCCGCGCCGGCTCCGGCTCCGGCGACGCCCCGGCCAGCGCCCGCCCCATCCGCCTGGAGAACGGACGGGGACGACTTTGAGGATACCGCCGTTCTCGGCACTTCTCCGGGACAGGCTTTCAAGGCAGACCGCGACGAGGCAGGGAAGGGCTGGGAGGATGTTTCCGCTCCGCCCCGGCCCGCGCCGGGCTACGGCGGAGGCTACGGTCAGCCCGCGCCCCCCTTCGGCGGGAGTGCCGGGCCCTGGGACGAGGCTTACGGAGCACCGAGCCCTGCGCCGGGCTACGGCGGCGGGGATGACGATACCGACAGCTTCTCCGGATACGGCGGGACCGAACCGCCGGCCCCCGCGCCTGCGCCGGGTTATGGCGGGGGCTACGGCCAGCCCGCGCCTCCCTACGGCGGGGGCTACGGTCAGCCCGCGCCTCCCTACGGCGGGGGCTTCGGCCAGCCCGCGCCTCCCTACGGCGGGAGCTACGGCCAGCCCGAGCCTCCCTACGGCGGGGGCTACGGTCAGCCCGCGCCTCCCTACGGCGGGGGCTACGGTCAGCCCACGCCTCCCTACGGCGGGGGCTACGGTCAGCCCACGCCTCCCTACGGCGGCGGTTACGGTCAGCCCGAGCCTCCTTACAGGCAGCAGCCTCAGCCCCAGTGGGGCTATCCGCCCGCGCCGGTCCCCGCCCGGATGCCCCGGGTTTCGGAGGTGCAGTTCTCCGCCCTCTTCCCCAAGCGCTTTCTCAAGGGAGAATACTCGATCCTGGAGCTGTACATCTATGAGGAGGAACAGCGCAAGGTGCTGGACGAGGCCATTGCCGAGGCCGGCGGGAGTCTGAAGGAAAGCCGCAGCGGAAAGCTGAAGCTGAGCGAGAACGCGCAGGTCAGCGTGCGCCTGGAATCCGCCGACCCCTCGGTGGAGATCGAGGGGAACGACGAGACCCAGACCTGGTGCGGCGGCTATCTGAAATATGATTTTTCGGTTTATCTGCCGGACAATTACCCCAAGCGCCAGCTGATGTTCACGGCCACGGTGCTCTTCAACGGCGTTCCGGCCACCAAGCTGCGCTTCACCGCCGAGTGCAACACCCTGCGGGAGCAGAAGATGCAGGTGGAGCGGCAGGACGTGCTCTCCGCCTTTGTCTCCTACGCCAGCCAGGACCGCAGCCGCGTGGCCGGGATCATCCAGGGCATGCAGCGGGCCAGACCGGACATGGACCTGTTCTTCGACGTGGACAGTCTGCGCAGCGGCGAGGACTGGCAGCGGGCCCTGCGCGCGGAGATCGAGCGGCGGGACATCCTGTTCCTCTGCTGGTCTGTCGCGGCCAAAAGCTCCGCCTGGGTGGACCGGGAGTGGCGCTACGCCCTGGAAAACAAGGGCCTGGACTGCATCGAGCCCATCGCCATCGACCCGCCCTCCCTCTGCCCGCCGCCCGCGGAGCTGGAATCCAAGAGCTTCAACGACCGGACCCTGTATTACGTCCGGGGCTGAGAGACGGCCGGGCGTCGGATAGCGAGGCCCCGGACCCTTCGACCGAAGCGCGGCCCGCCGAAAGCCCTCCGCTTTTCTGACGACGTCGACGGTCTGCGGCGTCTGCTGCAAACGCTTCGCTCCGTTCGTTTCGAAACGCGCGTTTCCCAATGCTGCGGCCTTGGCCCGGACCGTTTTCGGGGGGACCGCAAAAGAAATACGAAAAAAGCATCCGTGCGTCGCACGGATGCTTTTTTCGCGGCTGACCGCTCACCAGATAAAGGGCAGCAGGCGCCAGCGCACCTTCTTCATGTAGTCCCGGTAGCCCTCCAGCCCCTCGGCCAGCACCTTTTCCTCGTTCCTGATGCGCTTGACGATGATGGGAAGGTACAGCAGCATCACCGCGAAGGAGAAGGGAGAGGCCAGGATCAGCGGCATGGCCAGGAACAGCAGCAGGGTCACCGCGTACATGGGGTGCCGGACCAGACCGTAGAGCCCGGTGTCCACCACCTTCTGCCCGTCCTGGACCTCGATGGTGCGGGACAGGTAGGCGTTTTCCCGCAGTACCTCGGCATAGAGGGCGTAGGCCAGCAGGAAGAGCCCGGCGGCGATCCAGACCAGCCAGGGCGGCAGGACGCACCAGTGAAAGCGGAAGTTCAGCCCCGCCAGGACAAAGGCGGCCAGGAACATCAGACCGCTGAGCGCCACCACCTGCTTCTGCTCGTTCTCCTGCTCCCGGGCTTGCAGCCGCTTGCGCAGCAGCTCCGGGGAGCGGGCCATCATGACCAGCCCCGCCAGGAACATGGGAACGAAAAGCAGCAGCATCAGCAGCCAGCCCTGGGGGTAGCGCAGGGTGCCCGCCGGCAGAAAGATCAGGACGCCCACCAGGACCGCGCCCAGCAGGAATTTGGCGAGAGCCTGTCCAAAAAGCTTGAGATCCATCCGTATCCGCCTCCTGTTTTGTTTTCTGCCGCCAGTATACAGGATGAGAGCGCTTCCTGGCAAGAGGCGGATGCAAAAAAGCCGCGCCGGGGAGGAGCCGCGTCAGAGGAGGACCAGGATCAGGGCAAGGGTCAGGGCCAGGAGAAACAGCGCGCCGGTAAAGGTCTGCAGAGAGGAGCTGGTGGTGCAGGGCAGATTTTCGTTCATTTCGGATCCCTCCCGTTTGATTTTGTTTACGTGTACATAATATCTCGTCCGCTGTCCCATAAAACGGACTTTCAAAGCAAATTTTTCTTTTCCGGGGGCAGAGACTGTGCTATACTGGTTCCAGGAAAACCGGACATACAGATCGGGTAAAGGAGGAGATCCCATGCCGAAATCGGCCAATCAGAAGCTGAAGCTGCTGGTGCTGCTGCGTTTTCTGCAGCGCCAGAGCGACGAGAAGCACCCCGTCGCCATGGCGCAGATGATCGAGGAGCTGGCCCGCTGGGGCATTTCCGCCGAGCGCAAGAGCCTCTACGACGACCTGGAGGCCCTGCGCAGCTTCGGGGCGGACGTGGTGGCCCTGCGGGGCAAAAGCCCGGGCTACTACCTGGGCCAGCGGGACTTTGAGCTGGCGGAGCTGAAGCTGCTGGTGGACAGCATCCAGTCCTCCAAGTTCATCACCCAGCGCAAGACCCTGGCCATGATCCGCAAGCTGGAGGGCCTGTGCAGCGTCCACGACGCCCAGCTGCTGGAGCGGCAGGTCTACGTCCGGGGCCGGGTCAAGAGCATGAACGAGAGCGTGTACTACAATGTGGACGCCATCTCCGACGCCATCAGCCGGGACCGGGCCATCCGCTTCCGCTACTACGAGTTCACCGTGGCCAGGGAGCGGCGCTACCGCCGCGCGGGCTCCTACTATGAGCTGAGCCCCTACGCCCTGATCTGGGACGACGAGAATTACTATCTGCTGGCCTGGGACGCCGCGGAGGAGCGCTTCAAGCACTTCCGGGTGGACAAGATGGCCCAGATCTCGGCCCTGGAGCAGCCCAGGGAGGGGGGAGAGGCCTTCCGCGCCCTGGACATGTCGGTCTATTCCCAGCACGTCTTCGGCATGTTCGCCGGCCAGCCCCGGGCGGTGAAGATGCGCTTCGCCTCCCACCTGGCCGGGGCCGTGATCGACCGCTTCGGTCGGGATGTGATGCTCATCCCCGAGGGAGAGGAGCGCTTCAGCTTCACCGCGGAGGTGGTGGTCAGCCCCCAGTTTTTCGCCTGGCTCTTCGGCTTCGGCACGGAGGCGGAAATCCTCTCACCGGAGGAGCTGCGGCGGGAGGCGGGGAGCCTGGCGGGGCGGATCGCGGCGCTCTATCAGCCGGCGGAGACGCAAGTATGAAGATTTCTAAAAATCCAACGCTTCCCCTTGCATTGATTAAACGGATACGATAAAATACATTGAATGAATATTTTCTTTTGCAGGAAGGAGAATCAAAATGGGCAGCAATTACGGAAGCACCTACCATGTGGACATCTGCATGGTGATCGACGCCACCGGCAGCATGGGCCCGCTGCTGAATCTGGTGAAGAGCAACGCTCTGAGCTTTTACGGCGATTTGAAGGCCCGCATGGCCGCCAAGGACAAGCAGGTGGACAAGCTGCGCGTGCGCGTGATCGCCTTCCGGGACTATCTGGCCGACGGGAAGGACGCCATGCTCCTGTCCGATTTCCTGGAGCTGCCCGAGCAGGCGCCGGAGTTCGAGGCCCTGGTCCGGGGCATCCAGCCCAAGGGCGGCGGAGACGATCCGGAGGACAGCCTGGAGGCCCTGGGCTACGCCATCAAGTCCAAGTGGACCCGGGGAGGGGACAAGCGCCGCCACGTCATCGTCCTCTGGTCTGACGACGTGCCCCACGACCTGGGCTTCGGCCGGGCGGCGCCGAACTACCCCAGCCGCATGGCCAAGAGCTTCGACGAGCTGACCGAGTGGTGGGGCGCTACCGGCCTGGGCGGGGTGATGAACCCCAACGACAAGCGCCTGCTGATCTACGCCCCCAACAAGGGCTATTGGAACGACATTATGGGCGTGTGGGACAACACGCTGCTCTTCCCCTCCGAGGCCGGCAAGGGCCTGGAGGAGACCACCTATTCCGCCATTCTGGACGCCATCGCCAACAGCATCTGACGGGAGAGGACGGAGCTGCCATGAGCACCGAGATCAATGGTTATCGGCTCACCCGGGAGCTGAGCAACGAGAACGCCGGCATGTGCCAGTGGGGCTTTGCGGAAAAGGACGGGCACGAGTATTTCATCAAGCAGTTCCTCAAGCCCAAATACCCCGGGGACGACGGGAAGCTCTCTCCGGCCCTGGTCCAGCGGATGCGGGACGCGGCGGAGCGGGCCTATCAGCGCCGCAAGACCTTTTACGACCGGCTGCGGGAATGCCGCGCCGGCAACAACGTGGTGGTGGAGGACTATTTCCGCTTCGGCAACTTCTACTACGCGGTGACGGACCGGGTCCGGGGCCCGTATCTGAGCGTGGAGGAGATCGCCGCTCTGCCGGAGGAGAAGAAGCGGGTCCTGTTGCGGGCCATCCTCTTCAGCGTGACCCAGTTTCACGAGAAGGGCATCGTCCACTCGGACCTGAAGCCGGACAATATCATGGTCCGCAGCACCGCCGCGGGCTACTGCACCGCCAAGATCATCGACTTCGACTCCGGCTATTTCAGCTTTGACCCGCCAGAGGAGATCATCGGCGACCAGGTGTACTTTTCGCCCGAGGCCCTGCTGCACAACATGGGGCGGGAGACGGCGGTCACCGAGAAGGCGGATATCTTTGCCCTGGGCCTGCTGTTCCACCTCTACTGGACCGGGAGCCTGCCGGGCTTTGACCGGCAGGAGCACCGCTATGCCAACGAGGCCCTGCTGGAAGGGGAGCCCCTGGAGCTGGACAGCGCCATTCCCGGGGACGTCCGGGCGGTGCTGGAGCAGATGCTGGCCCTGGACCCCGCCGCCAGGCCCGACGCCAGAAGCGCCTGGGAGGCCCTGGCCGGGGATGCGCGGCTGGCCCGGACGGCTCGCTTCCGCTCCCCGACGGACGACGATTTGTGATAGAGGCTTATGATGAAGACTGATTTCTTGCCCCTGCTGGCGGTGCAGACCGCCGACTGGGTCTTCGGGAGCATCCTCTCCCTGCTGACCCTGGTGCTGATCCTGCTGGTGACCGTCGCCCTGCGCCGGCGGGCCGCCCGCAGAAGGGAGACGCCCGCCCCGGCCTCCGGGACGGAAGCGGTCCCTGCCCCGGCGCCCGCCACCGTGCCCGCGCCTCCGGTCTATGTCCCGGCGGCCCCGGCGGTCCCGGCGGCTCCCGCGGAGCGGCGGGAGGGCCTGATGGGCTCTCTGGTCAGGGAAGAGGAGGCGGAAACGAAGGCGGAGCCGGCAAAGGAGCCGACTCCGGCGGAGCGCCCGCTGGACGAGAAGAGCATCGACAAGCACTTTGCCGAGCATCGGGGCCAGTGGATCTGCCGCTACTGCGAGACCATCAACGAGCCGGGCATGGTCCTGTGCCAGGCCTGCGGACAGCCGCGGAACGGAAACTAACGCGCGGCGGAAGGCGGACGAGCGCCGCGGAGGGATCCGCGCCCTGTTTTGTCGGCCTATGCCTTTGAGCGAGGAGGAACACATTCATGTTTTGCAAATACTGTGGAAAAGCCATCGACGAGGGCACCATGCGCTGCCGGATCTGCGGCCGCCCGGTGGGCCCCCTGGAGGGCGGCAACGGCTTCTGGGACCTGAAGGAGGAGCGGAAGGCCCCGGCCCCCGCCGCGGCTCCGGCTCCCGCCCCGGCGGCGGAGAAGCAGAGCGCCCCGGCCCCCGACCCGGTGCCCGTGCCCCCGCCTCCGGCCTCCGCCGAGGCCATCCCCACGGCGGCCGCCGCCTCCCCGGCGGACAACAAGGCCATCCGGGAGCTGCGCAGCCAGGTGAAAAAGCTGCAGGAGCAGGTCAGGGAGCTGACGCCCCAGAAGCGCGGCGCGCTGATCGGCGGCGCGATCCTGCTGGCGCTGCTGGCCCTGGCTCTGGGCGTCTTTGTGCTCTTTCAGCTGCGCACCCTCAACGGCAAGGTCCAGGAGCTGGAGCTGCAGCTGGCCCGGAATCAGGCCGCGATCGAGGCCGTCGGACAGGCGAGCGCCCAGCCCGGCCAGCCCGCGGGGACGCTGCCCGAGGAGCAGAGCGGGACGGAGAGCAAGTGGCAGGGCTTTGACCAGCTGGACGGGATCCGCCTGTTTTCCAGACAGGACCTCTTCGACGGCCCCAACAAGGGCAAGGACGATCCCCGGGGCCAGAGCATCAAGATGGGCCTGCCGGACAACGGCTATGAGGAGACCCCCATTTTCACCGCCCGCTATCTGGGCCCGGCGGGGACCTACCGCTATTACTGGGTGAAGGTGGAGGCCAACGACGCCACCCTGGAGACCTATTTCACCCCGCTGAAGGAGGAGGACGGCTATTCCTTCCGCGTCCCCGACGCCAGCGATTCCAGCAAGACCTTCGTCCTGTCCATCTCGGGAGAGGTCAAACAGGAGCATCTTGGCCGCTATGCCTTCGTGGCGGAGGATACCCAGACCCAGAGCGCCTATGTCAGCGCGATCGTGGAGCTGTATGACCGCTCGGAGCAGGGGGCTGCCGTGTCCCGGGCCGAGGGCAGCGCCGCCGGAGACAGCCGGGGGCAGGAAAGCGGAGCGGGCAATGGCAATTGAGTCTGCGGCCGGATCCGGCCTGATCCAAAAAACAGATTTTCTCTTCTCCTTCTGTCGGGAGAAGCAGCCCGGCGAGGGGGAGGACAGCATAGCCTACGCCCTCAACGAATGCCGGGCTATGCTGGCCGTGTTCGACGGCTGCGGCGGCTCCGGGGCGGGACGCTATCCGGGCCTGAAGGGCAAGACCGGGGCCTATCTGGCCGCCCGGGCCGCCTGCGCCGCCTGGATGGACTGGTTCGAGACCCTGGGCCCCGCCGGGGAGCCGGATCAGGAGCTCCTGCGTCAGCGGCTGATGGACTATCTGCGCCGCTGCGAGGAAAACGGCGGGGAGGACAGCGGCAGCAAGCTGCTGGGCAGCATGTCCCGCCGGCTTCCCACCACGGCGGCGGTGGCTCTGTGCAGCCCCGGCCGCAGCGGCATCGACGTGACCCTGCAGTGGGCGGGGGACTCCCGGATCTACCTGCTGGACGGGGAGGGCCTGGCCCAGCTCACCGAGGACGATCTGGGCGGGCTGGACGCCATGCAGAACCTGTCGGCGGACGCGCCCCTCACCAACGCCATCAGCCTGAGCCGGGACTTCAGCATCCACAGCGCCCGCCTGACCATGGGGCGGCCGGGCCTGCTGTTCGCGGCCACGGACGGCTGCTACGGCTATTTCTCCACGCCCATGGAGTTTGAGCATTTGCTTCTGAGCACTCTCCAGAGTGCCCCCAACATCCGCGCCTGGGAGCAGAGCCTGGCGGACGCCATCGGCAAGGCGGCGGGGGACGACTATTCCATCAGCGGCGCCGCCTTCAGTTTCGGCAGCTTCGACAATGTGAAGCGCCAGCTGGCCCGCCGCTGCGACGTGGTGTACCGCACCTATATCTACGGGCTGGAATCCTGCAGCAGGGAGGAAAAGCAGCAGCTCTGGGAGCACTACAAGCCCCATTACGAGCGGCTCCTTTGCCGGCCGTAGGTCCGGTTTTGCGTTTCGAGTTCTGAGGTAAACGCTGATCAAATCCTTTTTCTTGCAATACACAAAGTATTCCTGCGAAAAACTGCCTTCATCAGAACCCAAATTCTCTCGCAATCTGCTCTCGCCGATTTAATCATCGTTTACTGAGCTTTTGAGTTTTGAGACAGGGCGGGACGGCCCGCCGCTCAAAACTCAAAGCTCACGGAACACACAGCGCCGATGCAGGACTGAGCCGCCGGGCCCTCCGGCGGTTGAGTCGTGCAAACAGCGCGAGAATACAAGGAAAGTGAGTGATCGTATGTCCAGCAAGAGAAAGCCCGGCCTTGCCATGCGGATCGTCGCCTGCGTGCTGATCCTGGCCAGCGCCGCCATGTTCCTGCTGCCCTGGATGGGTCACAGCCTGACGGTGGAAGGCAGGACCGGTACCATAGACAGCCTTCTGGAGGAGCAGATGCCCGAAGGAAGCGCCTCCATGGACGAGATGAAGGATGCGCTTTGTCAGCAGGCGGAACAGTCGCTGAAAGAGGCCCTTGCGGGCATGGGCGCCAATTTTGACGCGAAGGACCTGTTCGCCGACCTGCGCACGCTGCTCAAGGGCGCCTGGACGCCGACGGATCTGCTGTCCATCCTGGGCGGCGTCAAATCGACCTCCGGCCAGCTGATGGAAGCCCTGGAGCCTCAGATGGAGGCCTTGGGCGATGTGCCTGAGGTGCAGATGATCCAGCAGGCGGACCAGTATCTCACGATCGCCTATTATATTCTCCTGGTCCTGGTGATCCTGACCCTGGCATCGGGACTTCTTGCCGTGATCTGCGCCATTACCGGCCACCGCGGCGGGATGATCCCCTATCTGATCTTCAGCCTGCTGCTGCTGGCGGTGTTTATCGTTCTGGTACTGACGGGCAACCAGAAACTGCCGGAGCTGTTCCAGCAGATGGGCAGCGAGATGGACGAAAACAACAAGCTCCTCCTTACCGTCGGGCTGGGCGGCATCCTCTGCGCGGCCCTGGCGGTGCTGGCCTTTGTCGCCATGTGCATTCCCGTCGGCGGCGCTGCCGCGAAGAAGAGCGCCGCCGCGGCGGGCTGGACCTGCCCCATCTGCGGCACTCAGCTGAAGGCGGACCAGAAGTTCTGCCTCTACTGCGGCGGCCGGCGGCCGGAAGAACCCCTTCCCGAGCGGGGACCCGCTGCCCGGAGCCAGGCGGCTCCCGCCGCTGCCGGCGGCTGGACCTGCCCGACCTGCGGGGCGAAGCTGACGGAGAGTCAGAAATTCTGCCTGCAGTGCGGCACGAAGCGGCCCGCTGCGGCTCCTGCCCCGGCGCCGAAGGCCGCGCCTGCGGCTGCCGGCGGCTGGACCTGCCCGACTTGCGGGGCGAAGCTGACGGAGAGTCAGAAGTTCTGCCTGCAGTGCGGCACGAAGCGGCCCGCTGCGGCTCCTGCCCCGGCGCCGAAGGCCGCGCCTGCGGCGGCGCCTGCCGCTGCCGGCGGCTGGACCTGCCCGACTTGCGGGGCGAAGCTGACGGAGAGTCAGAAGTTCTGCCTGCAGTGCGGCACCAAGCGGCCCGCTGCGGCTCCCGCCCCGGCCCCGGCGCCGAAGGCCGCGCCAGCCCCTGCGCCCGCGGCTGCCGGCGGCTGGACCTGCCCGACTTGCGGGGCGAAGCTGACGGAGAGTCAGAAGTTCTGCCTGCACGCCCGCGGCTGCCGGCGGCTGGACCTGCCCGACTTGCGGGGCGAAGCTGACGGAGAGTCAGAAGTTCTGCCTGCAGTGCGGCACGAAGCGGCCCGCTGAGGCTTCTGCCCCGGCACCGAAGGCCGCGCCTGTGGCCGCGCCCGCCGCTGTGGGCGGCTGGACCTGCCCGAAATGCGGGGCGAAGCTGACGGAGAGTCAGAAGTTCTGCCTGCAGTGCGGCACGAAGCGGCCCGCTGCGGCTCCTGCCCCGGCGCCGAAGGCCGCGCCTGTGGCCGCGCCCGCGGCTGCGCCCGCGGCTGCCGGCGGCTGGACCTGCCCGACTTGCGGGGCGAAGCTGACGGAGAGTCAGAAGTTCTGCCTGCAGTGCGGCACGAAGCGGCCCGCTGCGGCGCCTGCCCCGGCGCCGAAGGCCGCGCCCGCTCCCGCGCCCGCCGCTGCCGGCGGCTGGACCTGCCCGAAATGCGGAGCAAAGCTGAAGGAGAGTCAGAGGTTCTGCCTGGAGTGCGGCACCATACGCCCTGCTGCGACTCCTGCCCCGGCGCCGAAGCCCGCGCCTGTGGCCGCGCCCGCCGCTGTGGGCGGCTGGACCTGCCCGAGCTGCGGGGCGAAGCTGACGGAGAGCCAGAAGTTCTGCCTGGAGTGCGGCACGAAGCGGCCCACTGCGGCCCCCGCCCCCGCACCCGTGCCGGCACCGGCGGCCAAGCCGGAGCCCGCTCCCGCACCCGCCGCTGTGGGCGGCTGGACCTGCCCGAGCTGCGGGGCGAAGCTGACGGAGAGTCAGAAATTCTGCCTGGAGTGCGGCACGAAGCGGCCCACTGCGGCCCCCGCCCCGGCGCCGAAGGCCGCGCCTGTGGCTGCGCCCGCCGCTGCCGGCGGCTGGACTTGCCCGAAATGCGGAGCAAAGCTGAAGGAGAGTCAGAGGTTCTGCCTGGAGTGCGGCACCATACGCCCTGCTGCGACTCCTGCCCCGACGCCGAAGCCCGCGCCCAAGCCGGAGCCCAAACCGGAACCCGAACCCAAGCCGGAGCCCAAACCGGAACCCAAGCCGGAGCCCGAACCCAAGCCGGAACCCGAACCCAAGCCCGCGCCTGCGCCGGTCCTCACACCGGAGCCCGCGCCCAAGCCGGAGCCCGCCGTCAGAAGCTGCCCCAAGTGCGGTTATGTGCTGGGCGGAGACATGCTCTTCTGCCCCAGATGCGGTTCCCGGTATGAAGAGAAGAAGCCGGAACCCGCTCCCGAACCGTACCGGCCGGCGCACGCCGCTCCCGAACCGGAGGACCCCGCCGTTTCTGCGGTCCTTCCCGCTGAGGAAGAGCCCTTCGTCCCGGAGAAGCGCGACGAGCCCTCCGCCGACGACTCCCCGTCCTCCTTCGGCGGTTTCCATTCCGCCGGAGACGACGATCTCTGATCTCTGGCCTCTGCCGGACAGATCCTGCCCATCCTCCCGCTCCCCGCGGGAGGATGGAGCCGAGCCCCTGCCCGGGGATCCGCAGATCCTCGGGCGGAGAAAGCGAGAATTGTGAACCGATGAAACGCAAAAGTCCCCTGTTCGTAAAAATCTTGGCCTGTCTGCTGCTCCTGGGCAGCTTTGCCGCCTTCTACCCCAGCTGGCTGAAGCTGTCCGCGGATGTGGCCTCTCCCAATCTGGGCCCCGAACCGGTCCGGATGAGCCCGGGAGAGATCATCCAGAACTTCACCGGCATGGACGCCGCGGCCGTTAAGGACGCCGCTGCCGTCGGCCTGAGCAGCTCCGGCGTTCCGATGGACGCCGCCGTGCTGAACGACCTGCTGGACCGCACGCTGGACGGGCATTTCAATCTGCCGGGCCTGGCCTTCCTCTGCCGGGATCTGGGAGAGCTCTGTACGGCCTTTCAGCGCCCCGATGTGGGGCAGCTGCTCTCCAAGGCCAATCTGGCTGTCTGGATCGCCTTCGGTCTGCTGATCCTGCTGGGGCTGGTGGCCCTGGTCTGCCAGCTGACGGATCATCCCGCGGGCATCCTGCCCTACTTCCTGCTGGGCGCGCTGATGGTGGTGGGCCTGCAGTTGCTTCGCAGGGAGCTGAACGGCTTCCTGACGGAGCAGAGCGAGGCCCTGTTTGCCGAGTTCGGCATCGGGGAGCTGACCTCGCTGCTGAATATCCAGATCGAGGTGGAAATGGTGAAGATGGGCATCGGCGCCTATCTCTGCCCCTTCCTGGCTTTGCTGGCCATGCTGTTCAGCTGCATCCGCAAAAAGCAGCCCAAGAGCAAAAAGCGTCAGCCCAGCCCCTATCCCGCCCGCCGTTCTTCCGCGGATCCGGAGGAGGATCGCCCGAACCGGCCCTCTGAAAACGCCGCGTCCGGCTGGACCTGCCCCAACTGCGGCGCCAGACTGCGCGACAGGCAGCATTTCTGCGACCAGTGCGGCGAAAGACGGCCGGCCCCGGCTGCCGTCTTCTGCCCGGAATGCGGGGAAGAACTGCCGGCCGGCGCCACCTTCTGCCCGGAATGCGGCGCCAAACTCGGCGGCCGGGATCCCTATTCCGGCGAGGACGAGCGATTCCGGCTCCCCGACGACTGGGGAAAGACCTGAGCTTTGTACCTTTTGGCCGCGGCGGGTCCCGGAGCTGCGCTTCCCGGGACGCCGACGGCAGCTTCCCGATGCCCTGAATCCTTTCCCCTGCCCGCCGGGCGGGCAGGGGCGCGTTCCTTTTCGTGTGGGATCGTATCAGCGGAAAAAGAGAGAAGAGAATGAAAATCTGCAGATCCTGCGGGGCGGAAAACCCCGACACGGGCCTGCGCTGCAGTTCCTGCGGCGCCGCCCTGGAAAATGAGAATACGGCGACCGCCCTGCTGGGCAGCATGGGCGGCAGAAAATACGGCTCCGCCGCGCCCGGCGACGCCGGGGACGGCGCGGCCTCCCGTACCGGAACGGGGCTGCTGGGCAGCATGGGCGGCGTGACCTACGAAGCGTCGGCGGAAAAACCCTCCGGAGCCGGCGGCAGCGCCCCCTCCGCCCCCACGGAGACCAATACCGAGGCGGGGCTGCTGGGCAGCATGGGCGGCGTGGTCTACGAGACGGCGTCTCCCCCCGAGGCGGTCAAGCCGGCGCCGCCGGCGAAGAGCGAAAAGAAGCCCGCCTCCGCCCCGAAGGAGGCCGGGCTGGCCGGAAGTATGGGCGGCATCCGCTACGGCATCAGGCCTCCCGCGCCTCCCCCGGAGCCCGCCGGGGAAGAGGAGAAGTGCCGGCCGGACAAGGGCCTGATCGTCGCCATGGCCATCACCGTGGTCTCCCTGGCGGCGGCGGTGCTGCTGGTGTTCTGGAACACCCTCTTCGGCGGCGCGGAGCTCTACGGCCGGGGCATCGGAGGCTTCGCCAACTACTATAAGCCCGTGGAAGAAGAGGATGTGCTGGAGGAGGACGGCGTCAGCTATGTGGGCAACCAGATGGTCATCGTCTCGTCCCTGAACGCCTCCCAGGAGGAGATGGAGGACTTCTTCTCCCAGCACGATATGGAGATCGTGGGCTATGTGGAGCTGATCGACACCTATCAGGTGCAGCTGGACAAGGAATACACCCTGGCGGAGCTGCACAGCATGGCCAGAGAGCTGGAAAAGGACCCCCACGTGGACTCCGCCACGGTCAACGCCGTGCGGGAAAACACCGCCTTTCTGGTGCCCTCCGATCCCTGGGACGGGAACAGCGACTGGTCCCGCCCCGCCTACGCCGCGGGCAACTGGGGCGTCGTGGCCATCCGCGCCCCCCAGAGCTGGGAGCGCTGGGAGCCGGCGGAGGTCCGGGCCGGGGTGCTGGACAGCATGTTCGACGTGGACAACCGGGACCTGAATTACAGCA
Source organism: Oscillospiraceae bacterium (assembly GCA_902775355.1). GTDB lineage: Bacteria > Bacillota > Clostridia > Oscillospirales > Oscillospiraceae > Limivicinus. Next base: position 46,256 of record CACYLY010000006.1, on the reverse strand, counting down.
TGACCAAGGACAACGAGGTCTTCAAGTATGTGACGGACCCGGACGAGAGAGCCCACGGCACCCACGTGTCCGGCACCATCGGCGCCCTGCACAACAACGGCCTCGGCGTGGCCGGCGTGGCGGAGAACTGCGTGCTCTACGGCTATTCGGCCTACCGCTACGAGGGCACCATCGAGGAGGTCAGCGCCATCGCGGAGCTGGCCGCCCAGGACGTGCGGGTAGTCAATTACAGCATGGGCCTGGTGCCCGATATCCGGGACGAGGCCATCGAGAGCAACGGCATGGAGCGGGAGATCTATTACCGCTACGCCTCGGAGTTTTCCCAGGAGGCCCTGCGGCACCTGCTGCGCAAGGGCTACGATTTCGTGCTGGTGTGTTCCGCGGGCAACGACCCGGTGGGCGCGGAGTGGGCCAGCGAGTACGCTTACATCACCGACCCGGAGATCCGGGGACGGATCCTGGTGGTGGGCGCGGCGGGGATCGACCGCGGCGGCGCCTATTACCAGGCCTACTGGAGCGCCAAGGGCCCCCGGGTGGACGTGCTGGCCCCCGGCGTGGATATTTTCAGCACGGTCCCCGGCGGGGGAGCCTACATGAGCGGCACCTCCATGGCCGCGCCCCATGTGACGGGGGTCTGCGCCAGCGTCTGGGCCATTGCGCCGGAGCTCAGCGGCGCCCAGGTGAAGAGCATCGTGGTGCGCACGGCGGATATCCCGGTCCCCGGGGGCGACGCCAAAATGGTGAACATGTACGCCGCCATGGCGGCGGCTGAGGCGGAAAAGCCCTGAATCCGCCCGAGATCCCGCTGAAATCTGCCAGAAAGGAGAATCGAGAGATGACGGTTTGTCCCCAGTGCGGCGAAACGGCTCCGGATTACGGGGCATTCTGTCCCTCCTGCGGCGCGGCTTTGCGGCCGAAGCCGGAGGAGCTTGAGGACCTGAGGGCGGAGAGCGAAGCGGGGCGGACCGAAACCGGGGAGGCCTTTCCCGCCCGGGAGGAGATGCCACCCAGCGCCGACGCGGAAGAGCGGCGGCCGGTTTTCGAAGAAGCGGAGAACGACGGGGCTCCGGTCGAAGACGGCGAAGAGGCTCCGTCTGAGGAGCAGCCCGCCGGAGACGGCGGGGAGGCTTCGTCTGAGGAGCAGCCCGCTGGGGACGGCGGGGAGGCTTCGGCTGAGGAGCAGCCCGCCTGGGACGGCGGAGAGACCTGGACCGAAGAGGGATCCGAAGAGAGAGAAGAAAAGCCCGAGCGGCGGAGGGACCCGGAGAGAGGCAGGAAGATCCTGCGCTGGATCGGGGGGATCTTTACGGCGCTGGGCCTGCTGATCCTGCTGGTCGCGGCGCTGTTTCTGCACGATATGCACCGACAGCAGAGAGAGGCCAGAGCGGCCGCCGACGAGGACGCCCCCGCCGTCCAGCCGGCGCGGCCGGGAATCATCAACTATGTGACCCCGCCCTCTGCGGACCGGATCCGCAGCGAGGGGGAGATCTGCTATGTGGCGGACGAGCTCATCGCCGTCTCCGCCGAGGGCCTGTCCTATACGGACATGGAGCGCTTCTTCGGGGAGCGGAACATCCGGGTGGTGGGCTATGTGGAGCTCACCGACAGCTATCAGATCCGGCTGGGCGAGGATCACAGCTTTTACGGCCTGATCCGGATCGCCGAGGAGCTGGAGGCGGAGGAGCAGGTGGACTGCGCGGTGCTGAACGTGCTGTGGGAGCCCGCCGGCTGCGCCCTGCCCGCCGATCCCTGGGACGGCAGCGCCGACTGGGAGACCATGAGCCCGGAGGCCGGAAACTGGGGCCTGCTGGCCATCCGCGCCCCGGCTTGCTGGGAGCGCTATCCCGCCGCCGGGGTCCGGGTGGGCCTGATCGACAGCGCCTTCGACCCCGGCCACGAGGACCTGCGCTACACGCTTCTGCGGACCAACGAGAGCTACAGCCGCCCCGGGGAGGAGACCGGAGAGGCCTTTCGGGAGCACGGCACCGCGGTGGCCGGGGTGATCGGCGCCGTACACGACAATGATCTGGGCCTGGCCGGCGTTCTGCGGGACTGCCGGCTCTACGCCTGCGGCAGCGCCCCCCTCTGCGGGCAGATGGACGCGCTCAGCGCGCTGGCGGAGCTGGCCCTGCAGGGCGTGTCCGTCACCCAGTACAGCCTGGGCTGGCAGGAGGACCTGCAGGAGAGCATCCTGCAGGAGGACTCCCGGGCCCGGCAGTTTTACTGGACCGAGCCCGCCCGGGCGGCGGGACTGGCCCTGGAGCGCCTGCTCGGCAAGGGCTATGAGTTCCTGCTGGTCCTGCCGGCGGGCAACGGCCTTTCGGGCCAGGGCACGGACGCCCGGTACAGCAGCGTCTTCGCCGGCGTGGACCGGGAGCCGGTGCGGCAGCGCATCCTGGTGGTGGGCGCCGCAGAGCTGGACGAGGGAGACGCCCTGTCCCAGGCGGCCTTCAGCGGCCTGGGCGAGCGGGTGGACCTGCTGGCCCCGGGGACGGAGATCTATACCGCCCTGCCCGGGGGAGACTACGGCCGCCGGAGCGGCAGCTCCCTGGCGGCGGCCTATGTGACCGCCGCGTGCGCCAAGGCCTGGAGCCTGAACCCCGGGCTCAGCGGCCGAGAGCTGCGGGATCTGATGCTGGAGACCGGGGCGGACCGGGTCCCCGGCGGGCCTCCGATGCTGGATATGGCCGCCGCGCTGGACAGAGCGGTCCAAACCGTGAAGGAGGCGCCCGGCCTCTCCGAGGAGGAGCAGGCGCTGGACGCCTATGCCAAGCTGCTGCGCGAGGGTGTGCTGCTGCAGGGAAGGGCGCCGGGGATCCTGCTGAAGGCCCAGCGCTACGCCCTGCTGGACATGGACGAAAACGGGGTGCCGGAGCTGCTGCTCTACGCCCTGGATGAAAACGAGAGCAGCGCCAGCTTCGCCCTCTACGGCTTCCGGAACGGGAGCCTGGTCTCCCTGGGCAACGCCTGGGAGACCTGCCGCTTCGCCTCCTGGTCCAACATGGACCTGAGCCTGGAGATCTGCCAGGGCAAATACGTCTACGCCGGGGCGGAAAAGGATTCCGCGGGCTACGGCGAGACGGGGGAGGACTTCTGGCTGCGCTTCAACGGAAAGAGTCTCAACTGTGTGCGGGAGGACCGGCGGAAGCCGGAGATGGAGCGGATCGTCCTGATCTCGGACTCCGCGCTGACGGACGAGGGCGTCCGCATCGGTTCCGCCCGGGATACCCTCTGGGGAAGATAAGGAGGGCGCCATGCCCCTGTTGATCGTTCGCAACGACATCACGAAAATGCGGGTGGACGCCATCGTCAACGCCGCCAAGCCCAGCCTGCTGGGCGGCGGCGGGGTGGACGGGGCCATCCACGCCGCCGCGGGCCCGGAGCTGCTGGAGGCCTGTAAAAGCCTGGGCGGCTGCCCCACGGGCCAGGTGCGGCTGACGCCGGGCTTCCGGCTGCCCTGCCGCTGGGTGATCCACACCGTGGGCCCGGTCTGGCAGGGGGGAACGGCGGGAGAGCGGGAGCTGCTGCGTTCCTGCTACCGGAACGCCCTGGAGCTGGCTGCGAGCCTGGACTGCGAGACCGTCGCCTTCCCCCTGATCTCTTCGGGGGCTTACGGTTATCCCAAGGACCGGGCCGCGGCGGTCGCCCGGGAAGCCATCCAGGACTTCCTCTGGACCCACGAGATGCAGGTCTATCTGGTGGTCTACGGGGAGGAGAGCCTGGCCGCGTCCCGGGGCGTGTTCGCCGAGATCCGGGAATACATCGACAGCGCCTATGTGCGGGAGCACCCCTATCGGCGCAATCGCCGGGAGAGCTTCGAAGCGTACCAAGGAATGGCGGAGGAAAACGTCTGCGCCTCTTCGTCAGCCTTCGGCGCTCCGCCCCCCGCCCCGAAGCCTTCCCTGTGGAAAAGACGGAGGGCGGCGGCGGAAAACGCCCCCGCGGCGCCCTGCCCGGCGGAGAAAGCGCCCGCGGCGCCCTGCCCGGCTGACCAGCCCGACCTGGATCTTGCCGCGTCGGAGCTGCCCATATTTGCCTTTGCCGCGGAGGAGGCGGACGCGTCCCCCTTTGACAGCCGCTTCGGCCGGCTGGACGAGAGCTTCCAGCAGATGCTGCTGCGGCTGATCGACGCGCGGGGCATGACGGACGCCGCCTGCTACAAGCGGGCCAACATCGACCGCAAGCTCTTCTCCAAGATCCGCAAGGACGTGCATTACAAGCCCTCCAAGCCCACCGCCCTGGCCTTCGCCGTGGCCCTGGAGCTGGATCTGGAGGAGACCGAGGAGCTGCTGGAAAAGGCGGGCTTCGCCCTGTCCCGCAGCAGCCGCTTCGATCTGATCGTGCGGTACTTCATCGAGCGGCGTATCTACGACGTGTTTACCATCAACGAGGCCCTGTTCGAATTCGACCAGGCATTACTGGGGAATGCATCATGATCTACACGGAACAGACGAAAAAAGCCATTAAGCTGAGCTTTCAGGCCCACGCGGGACAGCTGGACAGGTGCGGCCTTCCCTATGTGACCCACCCGCTGCACCTGGCCGAGCAGATGCCTGACGAGGACTGCACCGTGGCCGCCCTGCTGCACGACGTAGTGGAGGATACGGACTATAGCCTGGAGGATCTGCGGCGGATGGACTTTCCGCCCCGGGCCCTGGAGGCGGTGGCCCTGCTGACCCACGACCCGGCGGAGCCCTACATGGACTATGTGGCCCGGCTGAAGCAAAACCCCGTGGCGCGGACGGTGAAGCTGGCGGATCTGCGGCACAACAGCGACCTGACGCGCCTGGACACGGTGACAGAGCGGGACCTGGCCCGGGTGGAGAAGTACGCCGCGGCCCTGCGCCTGCTGGAGGAGCAATAAGGACACTGCCCCCGCGAAGGGGAAAAGATAGAAAACCGGCGCCTGACGCCGGAGGGGAGGAGAATCCATGAAGCTGACCAAGATCGTCATCACCGGCGGCCCCAGCGCGGGCAAGACCACCGCCATGAGCTGGGTGCAGAACGCGTTCTCCAAGCTGGGCTACACGGTGCTCTTCGTGCCGGAGACCGCCACGGAGTTCATCACCGGCGGCGTGGCTCCCTGGACCTGCGGCACCAATCTGGACTATCAGAAGGTGCAGATGGAGCTGCAGCTGACCAAGGAGCGCCTGTTTGAAAAGGCGGCGCGGACCATGAAGGCGGAAAAGGTCCTGATCGTCTGCGACCGGGGCGCCATCGACAACCGGGCCTACATGAACGACGAGGAGTTCGCCGCCGTCCTGCAGGAGGTGGGGAAGACCGAGGAGGAGCTGCTGCTGAGCTATGACGCGGTGTTCCATCTGGTGTCCGCCGCCAAGGGCGCGGAGGAGTTCTACACCTATGCCAACAACGCCGCCCGCTACGAGACGGTGAGCCAGGCGGTGCTCATGGACGACCGGCTGATCGAGGCCTGGAAGAAGCACCCCCGCCACTGCGTCATCGACAACTCCGTGGAGCTGCGGGAGAAGCTGAAGAAGCTGATCGCCGCCATCCGGGACTTCCTGGGCGAGCCGGCGCCCCCGGAGATCGAGCGGAAGTTCCTGGTGGAGATGCCCGATCTGGAGGCGCTGGCGGAGCTGCCGGGCTTCCGCCGGGTGGAGATCGAGCAGGCCTATCTGCCCACCACCAACGACGAGAAGCTGCGGGTGCGCAAATGGGTGGAAAACGGCCAGGCCATCTACTACAAGACCCGGCGCCGCCGCCTCAACGGCAAGAAGCTGGAGGTGGAGGAGCGCCTGACCCAGCGCAGCTACAAGGAGATGCTGGAGGAGGCGGGGGACGCCCTGCAGCTGCTGCACAAGACCCGCTGCAGCCTCCAGTACGACGGGCAGCAGTTCAATGTGAACATCTACCCCTTCTGGACGGACAAGGCCATCGTGAAGATCGAGCTGAACGAGGAGGACGGCGAGGTGCGCCTGCCGCCGGAGTTGAAGCTGATCCGGGAGGTCACCGGCCAGGTGGAATACAAGGACTACACCCTGGCGGCCCTGGAAAAGGCCTGAGAAAATCGGACAGCACGCAGGAACGGCCTCCCTTTTGGGAGGCCGTTCCTGCTTGTGCGTATGAAAAAAGGCGAAAAACCGTGGAAAAAGCGCCGGAAACACTTGCAGGCTCCGGGGAAAAAGGCTATAATAAAAACATCTTCAAAGGGGAGGAAAAGGATATGAAAAAAACGCTGCGTTCCGCGCTGGCGCTGCTGCTGGCGGCCCTGATGCTCTGCACCCTGGCGGCCACGGCCCTGGCCGAGGAACCCGAATATACATACCCCGACGAACAGGCTTTCGAAGAGGACGAGACTCTGGAGACCTACTACACCGTGCAGGTGGTGGCCGGCCCTTATCAGAGAGGCGCCGAGCAGACCCGTCTGGAAATGCTGGAGGCGGGGTTTGACGCCTTCGTGTATAAGACGGACGCGGGATACCGGGTCATGTGCGGCAAGTTCCTGCGCGAGGGAGACGCGATCATTTACCGGGACCTGATCCGGGAAAACACCGACCGGAAGGACGCCTATGTGGTCGAGGCCTATCTGCCGGAGTCCGCCCGGGAGGATTTTCTGGCCCACTGGAAGGAGGACCCCATGATCGTGGGGGACGCTAACTTTAACGGCTGGGAGCAGCCCAGCGGCGCCTTTCTGGACATGACCGCCAACGAGGAGGAGACCAAGCCGGTCTACACCATCCAGTATTCCAGCGGGACCAGCTTCCGGGCCGCGGAGCAGCGCCGGGACGAGCTGATCAAGCTGGGCTACAAGGCCGCGGTGGTGAAGGATTGGGGCTGCTACCTGGTGCTCACCGGCTCCTTTGACAGCCGGGAGGACGCCAAGGCCTTCCGCAACGAGCTGCGCAGCAGCACCAACCACTGGAGCGCCGACGTGCGGCAGCTGGAGCTGCCGGAGTCCGCGCTCAAGTAAGAAAACAGAACAAAAAAGGCAGCCGGTTCACCGGAAGCGGCTGAGAAATGAAAACGGAGCGTTCGGCGCGGTTATCCCGCCGAACGCTCCGTTTTCGTTGTAGGGGAGGGGCTTGCCCCTCCCGCCGATCCGTGCCTGCGTTCCCTCTCGCATCCGTAGCGCCGAGCATTGCTCGGCGATCCCACATCCTGCCGATTCATTCCGTTTTCGCCGAGCGCTGCTCGGCGCTACGGGGATCTGTATCCCCCGCCCCGGTTTGCGAACTGGGGCACCCCCCTTGACGCAAGGAGGGCCTTGCGCCGATCCGCGCCGACGTTCCGTCATGCGTCGTAGGGGCCGTGGCTTGTCCCGGCCCGCCGTTCCTTGCCTGCGCCCCGTCTTCCGCATCCGTCCGGGTTCTGCCATTGCAAAACCGTGCGCACACGGTCGTGTTCTCCCTCTCAGGCGCTGCCGCGCCAGCTCTCCCCACGCTGCCGCGCGGGGCGAGCCAAGGCGTAGGGGCGATTCACGAATCGCCCGCAGACGTGCCGAAACGCGAAAGGAAAGAACGGGCGACCGCAAGGGATCGCCCCTACGCGGGGACGGGCGTTGGCGCGGAACGGCGGGCGCGACCTGAAGCGCCCCTACGGCGTAGACGGAATGTCGGCGCGCCCCAACCTCCCCTGTGCAAGGGGAGGTGTCGCCCGGCGTCCCACGCAAGCCGGGTGACGGAGGGGTTGTGCCGTGTCCGCGGGCGACCACAAGGGATCGCCCCTACGGATTCGGACGAGACGTCGGCGCGGATCAGCGGGCGCGACCTGAAGCGCCCTTAGGGCGTGGGGGCGGGGGTGGGGGGGAGAGCGGCGGAGGGGTCGACGACGTAGAGCTTCAGCTCCCGGCTGACGCCCCGGAAGCTGACCGTCAGGGTCACGCCGCCCTTCACGGGCTGCAGGGCCTCCACGCTGCAGAACACGCCCCGCTCGCCGGGCGTCAGCTTCAGGGCGGAGGGATCACTGACGGTCCAGGTGTATTCCGCGTCGGGGTAGAGACCCAGGGGCTCAGCTTGGGCGCTCATGACCACGGTTTCCCCCTTGGTCAGGGTGACCTCGCTCAGCTCCTCCGAGAAGTAGAAGATGCGGACGGCACGGGGCTCTTCCCGGTAGTCTTTCAGCGTCTCCTCGGTGGAGAGATAGGTCAGGCGCAGATCGTCGGCGTCCTCGGCGTTCCGGATCCGGGCAAAGGCCAGGTGGCCGCCGCAGAAGCTGTTGCCGAAGCCGTCGATCCCGTAGGATTCCAACGGATCAGCGGCGATGCGCTCCCGGAAATCCGGAGGGATCAGCGTGTCCAGATCCTGGGCCAGGAAGGTTTCCGCGTCCGGGATGGACCGGGTGAAGGAGCCGGAGCACAGGGTGAAGGGATAGGAAAGCTGCCCGCTTAGCGCTTCCCAGTTTCCCTCGGCGATATTCTTTTGCACCTCCCGGGCAAATTCCCGGGTCCCGTTTGCCTCCCGGAAGCGGCCGGGCATGAGCAGCTCGTAGGGATGCTGCTGCAGTCCCCTGGGGTAGAAGCTCCAGGAGGGATCGCTGTTTTCGTCGCTGAAGGCGACGGAGAAGCTCCCCTCGCCCTGGGCGGCCGGAACGGACAGATCCTGCAGCGTGCCGTCGGGCGCCACGTCGAAGCGATTGCCGGTCATGGGCGCGCCGTTCCAGCTCAGATCGCCGCAGTTGAAGAAGTTCAGGGCGGGGCTGGGCACGTCGTGGATGTCGCAGTTCAGGAAGCGGACCCCGTCGGTGCGAGCCAGGTGCACGCCGCCCTGGCTGCAGTCGTAGATCTCGCAGTCCCGCAGCGTCAGATCGGTGCAGCCGTCGGCGCTCAGGCCCAGGATGCCGCAGCCGTAGAGCCGGCAGGCCTCCAGGCCGACGCCGTGGCAGTTGCTGAAGTACAGCACGCCGCCGGAACAGGAGCCCGGCTCCTGGGTGTGGCCGGCGGTGAAGCCCACCAGATTGATGTGCTCGCAGTCCCGGAAGCGCAGGACGTTGGCATAGCGGGGGACGGCGGCAAGGGTGGTGGCCGCCGGGTCCTCGGAGACCGAGCGGATGGTGAGGCCCGAGACGCCGCTGATCATCAGCTCCGGCCCGTCGTGGTTCTCCAACCAGTAGTAGTACGCGCCGCCCACGCCGCCGTAGTTGGAGGCGGTGGACAGGTCGAAGAGCTCCCCGTCCAGCAGGATAGTCCGGTCCGGGCCGATGGCGGCCAGGAACTCGTCCACCGTGGTGACGGTGACGCTGCCCCCCACGGGCAGCTCCAGCGCCGCGGCGGCGGGCTGGGCGGGCTTCACGGCGGCCGGGTCCAGCTCCCGGTATTCCATGGCCTGCAGCTCCGCCGCGGCCAGGGCCCTGCCCTCCATGTCGATGGGCAGGATGCTGCCGTAGACCCAGGCGGGGGTTTCATTGTCCGTGAAAGCGCAGCCGTCCACCGTGGCGGGGACCTGGTGCAGCTGGAACAGGCATGTCTGGAAATCGTTCTTTTCCACCCGGTTGGAGAGGAAAAGCGTGTTTTTGCAGTTGTCGGTGTTGAGAAGGGTCTGGCAGAGGTTGTCGTGGACGCGGCAGTTCAGCACGGTGAGATCCTCGGTGAAGTCCGCGGTGAAGAGGTTGTAGGCCGGGCCGGTCTCGGGCTTGAGGCCGTTGCGCTCGATCTCGCAGCCCTCCACCAGCGCCTTCCGGCAGCTGTGCAGGACCACGGCGCCGTAGCTGCACTCGTAGATATGGCAGCCGGTGACGTTCAGGCTCGTGCAGTCCCGGCCCTGGACGCCGATGGTGCCGCAGCCGAAAAGGCCGCAGGCGTCCACGGTCACGTCATTGCAGGCGTCGAAGTACAGCACGCCGCCCATGCAGTAGCCCGGGGCGGGAGTGTGGCCGGCGGTGAGGCCCTCCAGGCGCAGGCCCCTGCAGTTGAGGAAGTGCAGGGCGTTTGCGTAGCGGGGGACGGCGGCCAGGGTGGTCTTGTCCTCCCCGGCGCCCCGGAGGGTCAGGCCCTCCGCGCCCAGGATCTGCAGCTCAAAGCCCGGCTCCTTCTCGTCCGCCTGGGGCACCTGGACCCAGGCGATATAGGGGTTCTCGCTGACGTGGCCGTAGTCGGCGGCGGAGGAGAGATCGTACTCGCCGGGGGCCAGCACCACGGTGGCGTGGGGGCGGATGGCGGCCAGCAGCTCGTCCACGGTGGAGACCTCCACCACCGTTTCCTCGGTGGGGACGAGAGAGGCGTCCTGGCCTTCCGCCGGCCCGGCGGCGACGCCGCAGCCGCAGAGCAGCAGCAGGGCCAGCAGGGCGGCCAGCGCCCTGCCTTTTGTCTTGTTATAGTTCATGATTTGCTCCAATCGTTCTTTCAGGTTTTTCTTCTCGGTGGAGAAGGTGGTGGCGACCACCCCGGCGGGCAGGGCGGCGCTGGCCGCCATGCGCAGCAGGGTCTCGCCGTAGGCCTGCTTCTCCGCCCGGTCCATGGAGCGCAGCAGGGTCTCGTCGCAGCTCAGCTCGCAGGCGCGGTTCAGCTCCCGGCGGATCAGCCAGGAGAGGGGATTGAACCAGTGCAGGGCCAGCACCGCCGCGGCAAACCACTTGTACAGCGGGTCCCGCCGCCGGTAGTGGCAGAGCTCGTGGCGCAGCACATTGTCCAGCAGCTCCGGCTCCTCGGCCAGCTCCTGAGGCAGCACGATCCGCGGGGCGAAAACGCCGAACATCAGCGGCGTCTGCAGGGCGGGGCAGAGGGAGAGCCGGGGCTTTTTTCCGGGCAGGGCGGCGTAGCGCTGCCGCAGCTCCCGCCCCGGCTTCAAAAGACGACGGCGGAGAGCGGCGGTGAAGCGCAGGTAGCTGACGATGGGCCAGAGGAAGCAGGTCCCGGCGCCCAGAGCCCAGAGCGTGAGCCAGAGCCGGGGAGAGCGCCAGTCGACGGAGAAGCCGCGGGCCGCGGGCTGCGCCGGGGCGGCGGAGACGGCGGCGGATTCCTGCGCGGGCGCTTCTTCCTCGGGCAATGCGGCGGGCAGGGCGGCCGGCGCTTCAGCGGGAGTCTGGCTGATGTACGGCAGCGCGGCCTCCGCTTCGCCCAGGTCGATCAGCGCCGGGCGCACGGGAGCGGCGGGCTCCGCCGCCCGCTGCCCCAGGGGCACCAGACCCGGCAGGGGCAGCAGGAAGCGCAGCAGCACCAGCAGCCAGGCGTAGTAATACACCGTGCTGGACAGGCGCCTGCCCAGGAGCCGGCCCAGGAGCAGGAGCAGCAGGGCCAGGGCGCTGCCGCTGAGAGTCAGCGAGATCAGCGTCTCCATCCCTCAGTCCTCCACCCGGAACATGGCCCGCAGCTCGTCCAGATCCGCGGCGCTGAGACCCTCGGAGTGGACCAGGGCGGCCACCAGGTCCTTGGCGCTGCCGTTGTAGAGGCGGCGGATCAGACTGTCGGTGGCCCAGGCATTGTATTCCTGCTCGGTGATCAGGGGGGAGTAATAGAAAACCTTGCGCTTCTCCTGGCGGATCACGCCCTTGCTCAGCAGGCGGGAGACCAGAGTCTTGACCGTGGTGGCCTCCCAGCCCCGGCTGCGCTGCAGCGCCTCGCGGATCTCCGTGACGGACAGAGCGTCCTCCGCCTGCCACAGGAGCTTCATGACCTCCAGCTCGGAGTCGGAAATTTTATCGGCAAGGGAAAGATTCATGGCTTGTGCCTCCTTCGGGAAGGATATAGATTACACGTGTAGTCCGGACAACTACACCATAGCACGGGAGACTACATTTGTCAACCGGATATTTGTGAAGAAATCTTAAGACGGCGCCGCGGGAGGGAAACGCAGGGCGGAACGACGCCGAGCGATGCTCGGCGCTACGGCGCGAGACGGTGCGTAAAGAGAAACATACATCGCTTCGGCGGAGATTTTCTGAGACCCCGGCTTGCTTTTGAAACCTTTTTCCCTGTACAAACGTTTTACGGACAGAGATGAAAAGGGAGGGGATTTCATGAAACGACAGATGGCTTTTCTGCTGGTCCTGCTGATGCTGGCGGGCCTGCTGGCAGGCTGCAGCGGAAACACAGAGGGCCCGACGGCCCCCGCGCCGGCCGAAACCCAGGAGCCTACGCCTGAGCCCACGCCCGAGCCTACACCGGAGCCGACCCCCAAGCCTACGCCAGAACCGACTGTGAAGCCCGCGCCCGGGCAGTCTGCGGCGCCCACGCTGGGACCTGGCAGCCTGGAGGAGGGCGTGTACAGTCAGCCCTTCTGGGAGCTGCGCCTGCTGGTGGACGATTCCTGGCAGGTGTGCAGCCGGGAGGAGATCGCCGCGGAATATTACGGCGATCCGCAGGCCGCGGAGCTGGACGTCGAAACGTTCCTGAACATGGGGATGCCCTATATGGATCTGGATCTGCGGCGGGGCGGAGATATCGTTCAGGTCTTTCTGGAGCGGTCTCCGCTGCGCCTGTCTGACGGCCAGGTCTGCGACAGTCCGGAGAGCTATATGGACTGCATGGCCCGGTCGCTGCCGGAGCTTCTGGGCGGGTACGGGCTGAAGGATCCCGCCGTCGTGCGCTGCCGGGCGGAGATCTGCGGCAGGAGCTATGAAGCGGTGTGCGTGACGGGGACTCTGGGCCGGTCGGGCTTTTCTCAGGCATTCTACTGCACCCAGCGGGACGGCTGTTTTTTGACGATCAGCATCTCCCTGAACGGAAAGACCAGCGCCGAAGAAGTCCTTGCCGAGCTGCTGGCGGAGCCCGGCGACTGAGGCGATCGCAGACAAAAGGACTTGTCAGCGGGGCGGGAATCTGGTATCATACATTCCGCAACAACCCACAGGAGGGAAAAAGCTTGAGTATTCACGAGGAATTGGAACTGCAGGACTGCCCCTTCTGCGGCGGGCCCGGCCTGCTGGAGGAGGAAAACGGCTGGTGCTGGTACGTGATGTGCATGGACTGCGGCGCCCAGACCGCCCACTTTGAGTACAAGCGGCCCGAGGAGCGCCGGGAGGCGGCCAAAAAGGCGGCCGAGATCTGGAACATCGGAAAGGTGGTCCGGGGCGACATCGGAGAGTGATCCGAACGACAGAAAACGGGAGAAGCGAATCAGCTTCTCCCGTTCAAGCTGTCGACACTTTGTCGACACATTGAGACCCTACCGTTTGGTAGGGTCTTGTTTTGTTAAGAAAGAGTTTGGCATCATGAGCGAGCGGAGCGAGTCGAAGGATCTATATCCTCGCAGCGCCGAGCGTTGCTCGGCGAAATCCATGCGGAGTCGCCGGGCAATGCCCGGCGCTACGGGCATGGATGCGGATCGGCGGGCGCTTCATGAAGCGCCCCTACGGCGCGGACGGACGGCAAGGCGCGGGATGGCGGGCGACCAAAGGTCGCCCCTACGGCGCGGACGGGGCGTTTGCGCGGATTTGGCGGGCGACCAAAGGTCGCCCCTACGGCGCGGACGGGGCGTCGGCGCGGATCGGCGGGGAACAGGCACCCCGCGTAGGGCGCGATGCCCACATCGCGCCGCGGATCACGTGTGCGTGGATCGGCGGGCGCTTCATGAAGCGCCCCTACGGCGCGGACGAGACGTTGGCGCGGATCGGCGGGGGACAGGCACCCCGCGTAGGGCGCGATGCCCACATCGCGCCGCGGATCACGCGTGCGTGGGCCAAGAGCGGGCGACCAAAGGTCGCCCCTACGGCGCGGACGGGGCACCGGCGCGGATCGGAATGACGGCCGTCGGGGACGGCGGGGGGACGGGGATGCCGCCTGCGGCGGGGACCTCATCCGCCCCCTTTGGGGGCACCTTCCCCGTGCGCGGGGAAGGCAGTAGGGCCGTCGGGGTCGGCGGGCGACCAAAGATCGCCCTTACGGGGGAGGACGGACGGCAAGGCGCGGGCTCAGCGGCTGTTGTGCCTGGCGAGGGTGTCCAGCAGCCAGAGGCCGGTTTCGCTGTAATCTTCCTGCGCAAAGCCGTTATTCTTGAGGACGCCTCTTTTCAGGGCTGAGCAGGCCTCGGGAGCCTTGGAGAAGGCCCACATGCAGTAGGAGATCTTTTCCCGCTCCAGCAGCTCGATCCAGGTATCGGCACTGTCCAGGTCCCGGGGGAAGCCGCCGTTGGAGGCGGTGACGCCGAACTCGGAGACGAAAATGGGCAGGCCCTGCCGGCTGAGCCGCTCCGTCAGATCCCGCAGATCCTGGCCGTGAGTGGCGGCGTAGAAGTGCAGGGTGTAGAGGACATTGTCATAGGGCAGGGGATCGGCGGCCACGGAGGCCAGGTCCTTGGACCAGTCCGGATTGCCGACGATGATGACGGAGTCCGGATCCTTCTCCCGGATCACCGGGATGACCTGCTCGGCGTAGCGCTTCACCGCGGGCCAGTCCACGCCGTTGGGCTCGTTGCAGATCTCATAGAGCACGTTGTTATAGTCGGCGTAGGTTTCGGCCATCTCGCCGAAAAAGAGCAGGGCTTCGTCCAGATAGGTGTTGGGGTCCCCGTCGCTGAGGATGTGCCAGTCGATGATCACATACATGTCCTGATCCCGGGCGAGGTCCACTCCCAGGGCGATATCCTGCTTATGGCGCTCCTTGTCGCCCTTGGTGCAGTAGCCCACGCTGCCCACGCCGTAGGTGTACATGGGAAGGCGAAAGAGGTTGACCCCGGCGTCCCGGGACAGCTCCTCAAACAACTGCTCGTTGAGCAGAGACTCGGAGGTGATGAGGCCGTTGACGCTGACGCCCCGGAGCATCACGGGCTCGCCGCTTTCGGAGCAGAGCTTGCCGTTCAGGACCTGGAGCCGGCCGCAGGAGGAGGGGCGGGCCCGGCCGTCGTCATAGACGCGGTAGGAGGGCGGCGGATCCTCGGGGGCTTCGCCGCAGGCGGCGAGCAGGGAGAGCAGCAGGAGCGCGGCAAGCAGAAGAGACAAGATTTTTTTCATGGGGATTCCTCCTTCGGAACAGGCGGGCGGGCGGATCCGTTCGGTTTTGTCAAATCCATTGTAGCGCAGGGCGGAGAAAAACACAAGAACAAAGGAACGCGGATCCGCTCAAGCTGTCGACAAAGTGTCGACAGCTTGAGCGGTAAAAATGGGAACTTCCGAAAAAGTTCCCATTTTTGCAGGATTGAACGGCTAGGGGGGCATACCCTCCCCCCTTCACAATCCCCCCATGCGTGTCGATACGCTGTCTTTGTGCTTTGGCAACAGTCTGAGCGGATCCGAATCCCGAGAGGGAAACGGATCCGCTAAAAGCTTTCAATTGATCATCTGAGGGTTAGCCGGGCCGGGCCCGCAGATCTGCGGCTGCCCCCGTAGCGCCGAGCATTGCTCGGCGTCGTCCCGCGTGAGATTCGCCGAGCAATGCTCGGCGCTGCGGATGCGGATCGGCGGCTCAGGCGGAGGCGCTGTCCGCCCCGTGGAGGCGCTGGAATTCCAGCAGCTCCGCGTTGGTCTTCTTCGCCTCGGCGGTATTGGTCAGCCAGTCGGTGAGCAGCACCAGCAGGAAGATCACCAGGACGCTGCCGGCGATGGTCAGCATCACGACGGGCCGGGAGCTGTCCACCACCGGGCTGCGCCAGGCCAGGAACAGCACCACGGCCTCGGTGAGGACGAAGCGCAGCGCCCGGCGCAGCAGCAGCTCCCGGGGCTTCGGCTCCCGCCTGGAGAAGGTCACGAAGCCGGGCAGGACGCAGCAGCCGGCATAGCTCATGGGCGAGAGCAGCGCCTCGTATCCGAAGCGGGCCTCCCCGTCAAAGGCGGAGCCCAGCACAACGACGGCCAGGGTGATCAGCGTGGTGAGCATGAAGAACAGGGACAGCTGCTTGAGGAGGAATTGCTTGAAGCTCATGGGGCTCAGCCTCCTTTCAGGGCGGATTTCAGGTCCTTGACGTAGCTGCGGGAGATGATGACCTCCTCGCCGGAGTTCAGGACCGCCGTCAGCCTGCCGTTGAAGGCGGGCTGGATGGAGCGGATCTTCATCAGATTCAAAAGCATGGACTTGGAAATGCGCAGGAAGGCCTTGGGCTTCAGCAGGCTCTCCAGCTCATAGATCCGGTAGGGCGTCTCGTAGACCGCATCCCGGGTGTAGAGGAAGGTCTTCCCGTCCACGGATTCGATATAATAGAGCTCCGAGACGGCCACCTCGTACTGCTTCGCGTCCCGCTGGCCGCTCAGGCTGCCCTGCCGGGACTTGACAAAGGCCTCGATCTCCCGCACCTCTTCGGTGAGGCGGCGGCAGCGGATCAGGACCAGCTCCCGCTCCTGGGGACCGATCTGTTCGATCTCAACTTCCATACGTCCATGGGGCGCGGGGGGAGGAGGACCGGGTCATGCCCGGTATCAGCAGATCTCCTGCACCGAAAACGCGCCTTCGCCTTTCAGAGTGTAGTTGAAGAAATCCAGCACCAGGCCGTTCACGATGCTCATGGTCTCCGCGCTGCTGCGCTGGCCGCTGCCGAACAGGTTCCCCAGAGTGGGGGACAGGAGGGGCAGATCGGTGAAATCCATGTGCAGCGTGTCGCGGACCGTGACATAGTAGCTCTCCGCGGCGTGGGAGAGCAGCACTTCGTTGGGATAGAGATGGCCCAGCTCCGGATTCTCCTTGCGGTCATTATACTGCTCCCAGTTGGCAAATTCAAGCACGGGGATCGGATAAGGCTCCTGGTTGATGACGTAGCTCCCGTTCTCCACGCCCAGCTGCTCGCCCAGCATGGTCCCGTCCAGATCCACGACGGCGGAGATGTCATCGCGCTCCCGGCCCACCTGCACCGAGGTGGCGCCGCCCATGGAGTGGCCCATCAGGCCGATCTTCGTCATGTCCGTGTGCCGCAGGACAGCCAGGACCGTGTCGGGATTATTCTCCGGCAGGAACCAGGACTCGTTCAGCGCGTCGGTTTCGCCGGCGGTTTTCAGCGCGTCCAGCACGCAGTTCATGTCCGCCGTGCGCAGGTCCATCCAGCCCCGGAAGATGGGGTAGAGGGCCTCGGGATCGTCATAGGAATTGCTGTTGTTGAGGCTGGTGGCCGTCTGCATGAAGTCCATGTCCACCAGCACCGTCTTCCCGGCGCTGTCCTCGGTGAAAAAGGCGTGGTGGGGATGGTCCAGAGCCGCCACCACATAGCCGTTGGAGGCCAGCTCCAGGTAGGTGGAGGTGTTGCTCTCGTAGTAGCCGAAGGCGCCGTGGGAGAAGACCACCAGGGGGAAGCGCTCCCCGTCAGCCGCGTCGGCGGGGTAGTAGAAGTGCACCGGCACCTCCCGGGCGCTGCCGTCCTGCTCAAAGGGATCGGTACGGGAGGCGTCGATCACGATGGCGGAGGTCTGGGCGACCCGGTGAGACCCGCTGACGGGCAGGCCCTTGTAGCCGGTGAAGACGAAGGCCGGGATCAGCAGGAAGGCCAGCAGCAGAAGGTTTCCCACAGGAGCGGCGGCGGAGACCTTCTTGCCGGAAGCTTCCTTGCCGCGATTGCGGAGGAAGTGGATCAGGGCGATGAGCAGCAGCACGCCCAGCAGGATCAGCGCGGGGATCAAGCGCCACTTCTGCCCGAAGGGGAGCAGCAGCGCGATCAGCACGGCAGCGAACTCCGCAACCCGGACGATCAGCCGATCCCGGAGGCGGATCGGATCTTTTTTCAGCTTGCCGCGGCTGCGGACGGCCAGCGCGATCTCCAGGACCGCGAAAATCAGAAACAGAACAATACCCATGAGGAAGCCCCTTTCGTTTTGTCGTTGGGGCCATTGTAGCGGCTTTTTTCGGTTTTGCAAGGCCTCCGGGCGCAAGATGCATTTTCCGGCGATAAGATGCATCGGGAGGAAAAAGGATTGCCGCACCGGGCGCATCGGCCGAGGTGCGGCAAGGACAGGTTGAGGGCGTCGGCGGGGGACGGCGGGGGAGAACGGCGGGAGGGGCAAGCCCCTCCCCTACGACGGAGGATGGAACGGCGGCGCGGAACGGCGGGCGACGGTCGGTCGCCCCTACGGGGTGCAGGCGCGGGACGACGCCGAGCAATGCTCGGCGCTACGGGCGGGGGACGGCGGGCGACCAAAGGTCGCCCCTACGCGGGGGCCGTCGGTGCGAGGACAGCGGGCGACCAAAGGTCGCCCCTACGCGGGGGTGGGGCGTCGGCGCGGGCAAATCGGAGTTTGCTCCTAAAACATGCGCTTTACGAAGCGGAACATCTCGTCGGGGCCTTCGCCGTCCTCCACCGGGGTGCTGGGCTCGGGGTGCGCGGCGCAGAAGAATTCCACGATGGAAAAGCCGCATTTGTTCACGTAGAAGTGGATGTTCCGCTTCTCAAAGTAGGGGGTGCAGGTCTCCCAGACCCGGGTCTCCGGGTAGAGCCGCTCCACCTCCCGCCAGGTGGCCTGGCCGATGCCCCGGCTGTGGGCGGCGGGGTCCACAAACAGCAGGTCCAGGTGGTTGCGTTGGGTCGCGGGGTCGATCCGCAGCACCAGGCCGCCCACGATCCGCCCGTCCAGGCGGATGCGGTAGGCTGTGCCGCCGTCGATGCTCTGCTCAATGGTCTGGCGGGAGATGATTTCGCCGTCATCGTCAAAATGGTCGTCCCGGGGGCCGAATTCCTCCGCGGCGCCGTACTTGAAGGCGATCTGATTGTCGCGGATGAACTGCTCCCGGTCCTCGTCTTCGAGGGGGGTGAGGGTGATTCGTTTTTCGTTCATGCTTTCCTCCAAAAAAAACAAAAGGCCCCTGGCCTCTTGTTCCGAGCGCACCCGGCATCTTCTCCGACAGGCGGCCTGCAAAGCTTGCGCTTTACGATCCCCTACGCTGCGGCGTACTGTCCTCCGATGACCGATATGGGATTGTGGGGCTATTATACGGTCGTTCCGCGGAAGAAGCAAGGGGAGAGGGGCGGAAAAAACGAGGAAAAAAGTCGCCGGAGGCGAAGGAAGCCTTGCCATTGCCAGCGTTTTCGTTTATACTTTATACTGTAGTTCAATACGCATTTACTTTGATAAAAATACCGCCGGGGCGGTTGGCGGACCGGTGGGGCGGACGACAGACGGGAGGCGCGGGAAAGGTGAGCGAAGCAAACGAGAGCGGGAAGAAAAAAGCCCTTGACACCATCCAGATGCAGAGCAGGCTGATGGGGGACGCTTTCCCGGAGGATTGGGAGGACTTTCTGGACGAGGATATCCGGAAGTTCTTTGACGAGCTCCTGGAGGAGACCGGGCAGAAGAAGGGCGAGGTCATCCGGAAGGCCAACCTCTCCCGCACCTACGGCTACCAGCTGATGGAGGGGCGCAGGCGGGGGAAGCGGGACTATTACCTGCTGATCGCCCTGGCCATGTCCCTGGACTTGAAAAGCACCCAGCGGATGCTGTCGGTGACCCAGTGCGGCCCCCTGCATCCCCTCATCAAGCGGGACGCCGCTGTGATCTTCGCCATCAATCACGGCTATGACATCATCAGGACCTACAGCTTTATGTGCTCCCTGGGCATCCCGCCCCTGGACGACGGGTCCGAGAACGAATAAAAAATCACAGATGTATGCCCCGCGCATACAACGGAGGCCGCTTTTCGCGGTAGAATCCGGATGAAGACAGAAAAACGAAGGCGTTTTACGGAATATCGGAGGTTGACATGAGGGAAAGAAAACATGCTGCAAAGGCGCTGGTCGCCCTGCTGATCGCCGCCGCCATGCTCTTGGGCGGCTGCGGCGAAAAGACAATCACCCCCTCGGCGGAGGAGCTCTCGACCCGCTCCACTGCGGCGGGCTTCCTGGCCGCGAAGGTGGAGAAGAGCGGCGGCTTTATCGCCAGCGACACCCAGCGGGACAAGACCGCGGACTACGCCTACCTGTACGACAACGCGCTGGCCGCGGTGCTGCTGTCAAGGGTGGGGGCCCAGACCCATGCGGAGATCATCGCGGACGCCATCGTCTTCGCCCAGACCCACGACCGGACTTTCCACGACGGGCGGCTCCGGAACACCTACCTCAGCGGAGACCCCCAGAGCGACGCCGGGCGCTCCATTGCCGCCGGCAAGGTGACGGTCCGCATCCCCGGCTTCTGGCAGAACGGGCGCTGGCAGGAGGACGCCTACACGGTGTCCACCTCCACGGGCAACATGGCCTGGACGATCCTGGCCCTCTGCGCCACCGCGAAAAACGCCTCCCAGGAGAAGCGGGCGGAGTACCTGGAGGCCGCCCAGCGCGCGGCGGACTTCGTCCTGGGCCTGAAGTCGGACAACGGCGGCTTCACCGCCGGCTACGAGGGCTGGGATGAGGCCCAGACCAAGGTCACCTATCAGTCCACGGAGCACAACATCGACCTGTACTGCGCCTTCAGCGCTCTGGCCCGGGCCCTGGAGACCACGGACCCGGAGCGGGCAGCGGCGTACCGGGAGGCGGCGGACTGGGCCAAGGCCTTCGTCCTGGCCATGTACGACCCGGAGCTGCACTGCTTCTATACCGGGACGGAGAACGACGGGAGAACGGTCAGCGACGCGGTGATCCCCCTGGACACCAACAGCCTGGCCGTCCTGGCCCTGGGCGGAGAGCTGGCGGACGCCGCGCCGGTCCTCGGCTTCGTGGAGGAGCGGATGACGGTGGGCGAGGGCTTTGACTTCAGCGCCGGCGACCTGGACGGCATCTGGAACGAGGGCACGGCGCAGATGGCGGTGTGCTACCTGATGCTGGGCGACACGGAGCGCTACGAGCGGATCATGGCCTATCTGGCGACCCAGACGGACAAGGACGGGAGCATGCCCGCCGCGGACAGGGACGGCCTGTCCACCGGCTTTGTCATCGCCGGCTCGGAGATGCTCTGGGAGTACAACAACGAGCAGAGCATCGGCGCCACGGGCTGGCTGGCCTTCGCCCAGCTGGGCCTGAACCCCTTTGACATCGGATAATACCTCCCCGCCGGGGGAGCGAACGGAGCCCCCGCGGCGGCGGGGACAGAGCGGAGATCTGCATCGCGCAGGGAGAGAGACATGAAGGCAAAACAGGAGAACAAAAAAAGACAGATCCCCGAGGCGCTGGGCAACCGCGCCTGCGGGGTGTGGCTGTACGTCGCCGTGCTGGCCGTCAACGCCGCGGCCCATCTGGCCCTGTTCTTCACCTACGGCATGACGGTCCAAAGCTTCCTGCGCCTTTTCCTCTCCTTCATCTTCTTCATCTACCCCCTGTGCTATCTGGCGGACGTGCTCTGGTCCCTGCACCCCTCCATCCGGCGGATCCTCTCGGGGGAGATCGCCGTCAACCGGAAATACTACATGAACACCGTGCAGAAGGAGGTCCTGCGGGACGCTCTGCTGCCGGTGACCGTCAGCATCCCCGTATACACCGAGAGCAACGAGATCATTTTCAACACCTTCCTGAACAGCCAGGCGGCGGCCCGGCGCTATCACGAATTCAGCGGCGCCAAGGCCAACGTGGTGGTGTCCGACGACGGCCTGGCCCCCCTGATGGGCGGCCGCTGCACGAAAGAGCGGGCGGAGGAGCTGCTGGAAGCCCTGGAGAAGAACGACGACAGCCTGAGTCCCAAGGAGCGGATGGCGGCGGAGCGCATCCGCTTTTACCGGCAGCAGGGCATCGCCTTCGTGGCGCGGCCCGCGGCGAACCGGGCAGGCCTCTTCAAGAAGGCCTCCAACCTGAACTACACCCTCCGGCTCTGCAAGGCGGCCCCCGGCGGCCGGGTGCCGGACAGCCTCTTCGCCGAGGACGGCCCCTTTGCCGGCGGCTACGCGGAGGGCACGGTGGTCATCCACGAGGTCATCCTGCTGCTGGACAAGGACTCCGGCCTGAAGGACCGGATCATCGAGGCGGTACTGCCGGAGTTCGCCGTGGACAGCAAGCTGGCCTATGTGCAGTGCGCCACCAGGACGGACAATCTCTATGAGAACTATTACAGCTCCGCCACCGGCCACCAGACCAACAACCTCTTTCACAACATCTGGCCCAGCAAGGCCCTACAGGGCTTCTTCGTCCCTCTGGTGGGACACAATGTGTTCCTGCGCAGGAGCATGCTGGAGGCCAGCGGGCTCTGGGCGGAGGACCGGGTCTCCGAGGACTACGACATGGCCATCCGCCTCTACGGCCACGGCTTCCACGGGAAGTACGCCCAGCTGCGGGGCCTGGAGTTCTCCGAGTCCGCCAGCCGCACCTTCACCGAGGAGACCAACAAGCAGCGCCGCTATGCCTACGGCCTGTTCGAGATGATCTTCGACGGGACGATCTCGCCGAAGCAGGCCCGGCCCTGCGATATCTTCTACATGCTGCTGTACTTCTGCTCCGTGGTCAACCAGACCCTGCTGATCCCCACGGTGCTGCTGGAAAACTACATTGGGAACATCCACATGCTGTGGGCGGGCTTCCTGCTGTGTATCTTCTGCTTTGTGGTGGCGCCCCTGTCCCGCAGCGTGGTGACCAGGCGCCTGCAGCCGGAGGAGCACGAGGGCATCAGCCACTCGCTGCTGATCTCCCTGTCCTTCCTGGGCCATTCCTATTCCATCTTCATCGGCGCCTGCCGCTACCTGGCCAACAAGGTCAAGAAAATCACCCGCTCCTTCCCCTCCACCAACGTGGACCAGCTGGACTACCGTTTCCGGGACGGCATGAAGATCCTGATCCAGTTCTTCAAGAAAAACCCCATGTTCCTGGTGATCGCCTTCCTGTGCCTGGACCGGGGCGTTTACCTGCTGACCAGAAAGGGCCTGGAGCTGGCCACCGTGTTCACCTACGGCTATATCCTGTTCGGAACCGTGCTGGTCCCGATCCTGCTGACCCCCCAGCTTTTCGGGGGCCTGGGCGGGAAGGCGGCGGAAACCGGACAGACCGGAGTAAAGCGTATGATCAAACACAAAGAAAAGACCCCGGCGGACGAGCGGGGACAGCGCAGCGAAAGCCTGCTCTCGCCTCTGGTGATCGATCGGGATCCCTATTCCGCCGATCTGCCGGAGGAGCAGTTCCTGGCCGCCTATGAGGAGGCCCTGCAGGCCGCCATGCCCGAGGACGGGATGCCGGAGGAGCTGCTGGCGAATTACATCTTCGAGAGCTGCTTCCGGAAGGACCCGGACGGGAAAAAGGAGCTGTATCTCCTGCGCAGGAAGACCGACGGCGCCAGGGCTCTGCTCCGGGTCACCCGGGACAATCCGGAGGAGGACGCCCTGGAGGAGGCCCAGCTCCTGCAGAAGCTGGATCACCCCTGCATCCCCAAGGTCTACGGCTATCTGGAAAAGGACGGAGCCCGGTATCTGGTCCGGGAGTACGTCGAGGGCCGCACGCTTTACGACATCGTCTCGTCGGGCGGGAGCCTGGGCACGGAGGACATCTTCGACATCGCCCGGAAGATCACGGGCATCCTCTGCTATCTCCACGGCCAGAACCCGCCGGTCATCCACCGGGACATCAAGCCCCAGAACATCGTTCTGGCGCGGGACGGCAGCATCCATCTCATCGACTTCGGCATCGCCCGGGAGCACAAGCAGCAGCGGAGCCGGGACACCGCCGTGGTCCTGACCCTGGACTACGCCTCTCCCGAGCAGTTCGGCTTTGAGCAGACCACCCCGCTGTCCGATATCTATTCCCTGGGCGTGGTGCTATTGTTCCTGGCCACCGGGCGCACCATCCGCTCGGACCTGGAGGCCCAGATCGTGAACAACCGCCTCCGCTATCTGATCGGCCAGTGCATCGCCTTCAACCCGAAGACGCGCATCCAGAGCGCCGAGGAGATCCGCCGCTACATCCTCCGGGGCCGGAAGCGGGACCGGCAGAAGGGCAGAGGCCGGCTGCTGATCGCCGCCGCCGTGCTGGCCGCAGCCGCTGCGCTGGCGGGCTTTGCCTACTGGCAGGGCTTCCGCACGGAGCGGGACGCGGCCGCGGACCGGGGCTATGCCCAGGGCTATGACGCGGGCTACGCGGAGGGCTACCGGGCGGCTCCCGTCTTCCTGAAGAGCGACGCGGCCCTGCCGCCGGAGCTGGGCACCGACCCGGCGGACATGGCGGCGCCCGGCGGGGCCTTCGCGGCCCAGGGCAGCGGCTACGTCTTCTATGTGGCCGACGGGGCGATCTGGCGCATGAACGCCAACGGCACGGAGCAGGTCCGGATGGTGGAGAAGAACAGGGTTTCCGCCATCAGCTGCTATCGGGACTGGCTGTACTACTCCGCCGGGGACCGGATCCTGCAGGCGAACCTCTACAGTCCCGAGATCGACGTGCTCTGCGAGGGCGTCAGCGGCAAGCTCTACGTCCGGGGGGCGGACTTCTATATCCTGACGGACAAGGGCCTCTTCCGGCTGGACATCAAGATCGGCAAGGCTTCCCGGATCAAAGAGCTGGCCGGCTGCGAAATGCTCAGCATCGACGACGAGGCGATGTACTTCGTGGACCGGAGCGACCACGGACTCTACCGCTGGGGCGGCGACGGGGAGACGCCGGAGCTGCTGGTCCCGGGGCCGGTGCGCAGCTTCTGCCTCTTCGACGGGGCGCTGTACTGCTCCCGGGAGGAAGACGGCACGGAGCGGCTGGTCCGCGTCGATTGCCGGACCGGGGCGGAGACGCAGCTGCTGGAGGTCCGGGCCAGGATGCTCCACGCCGCCAACGAGGGCCTGGTTTTCCTGGACGAGGCGGAGGAAGCCGTCATCCGCTGCTCCTTTGACGGACGGATCCGGGAAAGGATCACGGGCAACCGGGCCGTGGACCTGAATCTGGCCGGCGGCTGGGTCTTCTACCACAACAAGGACGACGGGAACAGGCTCTGGGCCGTCCGGCTCGACGGGGCCAACGACCATCCGGTGCTGTCAGAGAGGTGAGGGCCATGGGGAAAAAGAAACGCTTCAGATGGAAAGACAAGACGGAGCGCAGCATCGCCGAGCTGATCACCGAGGACGGCCCCCTGCGGGCCGAGGCGATCTATCCGATCATCCGGCGGCTGTGCCAGAGGCTGACCGGTCCCGAGGAGCTCTCCGGGCGGCAGCTGATTTGCCCGGCCTCGGTGCTGGTGGACCAGTACGGGGAAGTGCGGCTCATAGCCCGGGAGGCGACGCCGGCGGAGCTGGCGGTATATCTGCCGCCGGAGCAGAACCGGGCGGAGCTGAACGGACAGAGCGAAAAGGTCTACGCCCTGGGCATGCTCATGCTGTACATGGCCACAGGGCAGGAGAAGAAGGGGGAGGCGGAGATCTCCCTGAGCGACGCCAGGCTCCTCTCGCTGATCCGCCGGGCGGCGGCCTTCGATCCCATGGAACGCTTCGAGGATCTGGCCTCCCTGCACAACGCGGTGAGGCGGGAGATGCGCCTCGGGCGGAGGGCGGCCCCGGTCCTGCTGATCCTTTTGACCGCGGCGGCCCTGGCGGCGCTGATCTTCGCCGCCTGGCGGACCGGCGGGGTGAACGGCGCCAAGGCCGGGGACGCGGCCGGCTACCGTCCCGGCTACGCCGAGGGCTATGACCGGGGCTTTTCCGCCGCCCCGGGGATGGTGGTGAACGCCGCCTCCGTGGACAGCCACAGCGGCAGCCTCTCGGGCAATTATGCCGTGGGGGAGGGTCCCACCGCGGCCTACAGCGAGAAGGACGTGTTCTTCCTGCTGAACGGGGATATCCTCCGGATGGACGCGGCCACCGGGCGGACGGCGCTGCTGAAAAAGGGCAGCGGCGCCGTGAGTCTGCAGTACTATCAGGGCGCGCTCTACTGCTGCACGCCGGAGAAGATCCTGCGGCTGGACCCGGAGACCAAGAAGGAAGAGATCTTCTGCGAGCGGGGCGGCAGGCTCTTCATCTTCGAGGACGTCTTCTATCTCTGGGACAGCGCCGACACCCGCTATCTCTACCGCATCGAGAAGGACGGCAAAAGCCTTACGCAGATCAGCGGGGCGGCGGAGTACCGCAGCCTGAACGTGGTGGAGGACAAGCTCTATTTCATCGACCCGGACAAGGGCGGCGGCATCTGCTGCATCGACCCCCGGGGCGACGAGACCAGCCTGATCAGCAGCAATCCCTATGAGAGCTTCTGCATCTACGCCGGAAAGCTCTACGCGGGGACGGATTACGGCCTGCTGCGCATGGATCTCAACGGGGGCAGCCCGGAGATCCTGACGGGTCTGCCCGCCTCCTCGCCCAACGCCTCCGACGGCGGGATCTTTTACATCGCCGGCAGCGGCAGGACCCTGGAGTGGATGTCCCTGGACGGCAGGACCCGCTTCACGGTGGTCTCCACTCCCACGTCCTCCTTCCAGGTGGCGGGGAAGTGGATCTTCTATCAGAACGAGGACGACGGCGGCAGACTCTGGAAGGTGCGCGTCAGCGGCGCGGACAAGGGAAGAGCCGCCGAATACTGAGCAAAGTCGATCATCTGCAAAAAAAGACCGGAGAAACCGGTCTTTTTTTGCGTTTGTATGCGCTGCGCAGACAACGCGGGGGGAGAGGGGCGCTATACTGCAGTTGAAAAGACAAGAAGGAGGCTGCAGGCATGGGGATCTTCATGGATCGGAGAAAGAACGCCGCCCGGGGAGCGGCGGGGGGAACGGAAGCGCCGGCGAAGGCCGGCAGCGCCGCCGGCGGACGCTACACCGAGCGGGACAATCGGGGCAGCCGGCAGGAGAGCATGGCCCAGGCCCTGGCCTATTGGAAGAAGGAACGGCCGACCCTGCCCGTCCAGCCGCCCTTTACGCTGTTCACCTTCCCCTCGGCGGAGGCGGCGGAGAAGGCCATGCTGGCCCTGCCCTTCATCCACAAGGCGGCGGATTCCGGCAAGCTGATCTGCGAGCGGCGGATGACCTTCGGTTACTATGAGATCCTGCGCAGAGGCGCGCCCACCGGGCAGTTTGAGGCCCTGGTCACCGGCAGCGACCTGACCCGGGACGAGTTCCGCCTGGCGGAGGCGGCCTTCGCCGATCACGAGGGCAGATGCAAGATGCGCTGTGCCCCCGCCGCCGGGACAGATGCCGAGACCGGCAACGCCGCCTTGGTCCGCTACAGCCAGACCCTCACAGGCAGCGACGGGCTCAGCATCTACGAGGTCTACAACGGGCCGGACAAGGCCAGCGCCCAGGCCTTCCTGCGGGAAAAGACCGTGAAGCGGAGATACTACTACCTGGTGGTGGACACGCCGGAGGGGAGCTTCGGGCGGGACGCCGTGGGCCTGTATCAGGAGTGAGAGGAAAGCATTGACAGAGGGCGGATCCGGTGCTATCATACTGCCAGAAAGGGTCTGCCCAGGAGACCGGAAAGGAGAGTTTTTGATGTCTGTTTGCGAGGAATCTGCCGGATAACTGAATAAGGGCGCGCCGCCCGCGGAGCATGGACTCCGTGGCTTTGCCGCGCCGTTTGCAGGGTTCTTTCGATATGGTGCGTACCGCAGAGGCAGCCATGGACGAGGGCTGCTTTGCTGCGGATTTTTTGCGCCCTGATACTAAACACTAATAGAAATCAGACAATCTTTGCGGCCAGATTTGCGCCATGCTTCGTTGCTTCCCTTGACCATATATCGCCATTATGCTCTGCGGGAAACGCCTCGCCTGGCACAAATCTGCCTCACAAATCTTTGTCTTCTTCTTATTAGCGTTTAGTATAATTCAGCCGGCTGGGAAAGGAGTGTTGCTGTATGCATACGATCACGACCACATACCACAATCATGCTGAATCGGGAGGAAAAAACCTTGAACGAAACCATCAAACTGGAAGATTACGGCCCCGTACCCGCCACGGAGGGCCTGCCCGGCATCCCGGCCAGGATCATCGCCCAGCACAGGGAGCGCTATGAGCTGGTCTGCCCCCGGGGCTTTGCCTGCGCCCGGCTGAAGACCGGGGCGTATTACGGGGGCGAAGAGCAGTTCCCCACGGTGGGGGACTACGTGATGATCGACTACATCGAAAACGGGGACAGTCAGATCCTGGCGACTCTGCCGCGCAGGACCCTCTTTTCCCGCCGGGACCCCGGTCCGGTGCTGCGGGAGCAGGCCGTCGCCGCAAATTTCGACGACGTGATGATCCTGCAGTCCATGAACAACAACTTTAACCTCCGGCGGCTGGAGCGCTATCTGGCTCTGGCGCGGCAGTCCGGGGCGAGGCCGGTGATCCTGCTGACCAAGGGGGATCTGGCGGAGGACCCGGCGCTCTACCTGGAGCAGGCGGCCCGGGTGGCCCCCGGGGTGGATCTCCACGCAATCAGCGCCCGGACCGGCTTCGGGCTGGACGGGCTGCGGCCCTATCTGCAGCCGGGGAAGACCCTGGTGTTCCTGGGCTCCTCCGGCGTGGGCAAGTCCAGCCTGGTCAACGCCCTGGCCGGGGAGGAGCTGATGACCACCGGCGGCATCCGGGAGACGGACGACAGGGGCCGGCACACCACCACCCACCGGCAGCTCCTCCGCCTGAAGAGCGGGGTGCTGATCATCGACACCCCGGGCATGCGGACCCTGGGCCTGTGGGAGGCCGCGGAGGGCTTGGAGAGCAGCTTTGGGGACGTGGAGCGCTTCCTCGGGAAATGCCGCTTCTCCGACTGCCGCCATGAGCGGGAGCCGGGCTGCGCCATCCGGGCGGCCATCGCCGCGGGGGAGCTGGATGCGGCCCGCTGGGAGAGCTATCGGAAGCTGCAGGCGGAAGAGGCGGGGCTGGAGGAGGCCCTGCGCCGCAAGCGGGAATGGAGCAAGAACGTGGCCAAAATCAACAGGCAGCGGAAAAAGAGCGCCCGGACCGACGAGGATTAAGGCGCGGGAGCGCCTGCAGAAGAAAAAATGAAAAAACCGGATCCCTTAAGCTGAAACTAAGGTATCCTGCTTATGATGAGAGCAGAAAAAGGAAAGGAGAGAACAGTCATGAAACAAACCTATGGAAAAACCCTTGCTTTGATCCTTGCCGTGCTGATGCTTCTGCTCTTGCTGACCGGCTGCGGCGCCACCGAGGCGACGGAGGAGAGCGCGGCGGCCCAGACCGAGACGACGGAGACGACCGAAGCGACCGAGGGCCAGCGGCCCGAGGGCACGCCCCCCGGAGATCCGCCAGAGGGCTTCGGCGGCGATCCCGGCGGCACGCCTCCCGGAGATCCGCCCGAGGGCTTCGGCGACGGTCCCGGCGGCACGCCTCCCGGAGACCCGCCCGATGGTTTCGGCGGCAGTCCCGGCGGCACGCCTCCCGGAGACCCGCCCGGGGGCTTCGGCGGCGGTCCCGGCGGCAGCAGCGCGGACATTGACTACAGCGCCGCGACGGAAATCAGCTCCGCCGAGAGCCAGAGCGGCCAGACCTATGCCAGCAGCACCGCCGACGAGAGCGCCCTGCTGATCAGCACCGCCGACGAGGTGACCGTCACCGATCCCACGGTCACCAAGTCCGGCGATTCCGACGGCGGGGACAGCTGCAACTTCTACGGCCTGAACGCCGCGGTCCTCGTGAAGGACGGCGCGACGGCCACCATCCGGGGCGGCACGATCAGCTCCGACGCTTCCGGCGCCAACGGCGTCTTCTGCTACGGCGGCAACGGCGGACAGAACGGCGCGGCGGGCGACGGGACCACGCTGACTATCTACGACACCGTCATCGTCACCACCGGCGACGGCTCCGGCGGCATCATGACCACCGGCGGCGGCGTGACCTACGCCTATGATCTGGAAGTGACCACCTCCGGCCGGTCCTCGGCGCCGATCCGCACCGACCGGGGCGGCGGTACCGTGGTAGTGGACGGCGGCAGCTACACCTCCAACGGTCTGGGCAGCCCGGCCATTTACTCCACGGCGGACATTACCGTGTCCAACGCCACTCTGACCTCGAACCTGTCCGAGGGCGTGTGCATCGAGGGGCTGAACGCCATCACGCTCGTTGACTGCGACCTGACGGCGAACAACACCCAGCGCAACAGCAACGCCACCTTCCTGGATACGATCATGATCTACCAGTCCATGTCCGGCGACGCTGCCAGCGGCACCAGCCACTTCACCATGACCGGCGGGATCCTCACCAGCAAGAGCGGCCACGTCTTCCACGTGACCAACACCAACGCGGTGATCACCCTGGAGGGCGTGACCATCGTCAATGAGGACGCGGACAAGATCCTGCTCTCCGTCTGTGCGGACGGCTGGAGCGGCGGCAGCAATGTCGCCGCGCTCAAGGCCATCGCACAGCAGCTCGTCGGCGCGATCAAGGTCGGCAGCGATTCCAGCCTGACGCTGGAGCTGACGGAGGGCTCGAGCTTTGAGGGCAGCATCGACGGCAGCATCATGAACGCCAAGGGCGAGACCGTTTCCACCGAGGTCGGCACGGTGTCCGTCACGCTGGATGCCAGCAGCACCTGGACGCTGACCGGCGACAGCTACGTCAGCTCGTTCAGCGGCGACGCGGCCAATGTCGTCTCCAACGGCTACACGCTGTATGTCAACGGTGTGGCCCTGACCGGCACCAGGTAAAATCGCGAAAAAAAGACTCACCTGTCGGGTGAGTCTTTTTTGCAGGAACCGTCTTATTTATTTGCCCTGGCCGGAGAGATAGGCCTGCTTGTCCCGCTCGTCCTGGGCCTCCAGAGAGCCGGAATTGTGGATGTTGGCCAGGGCCTCCATGTGATGGCGGAACTCATGGCGCAGGATGCCCCGCAGCAGCTCCTTGGCCCGGGCGGCGTCCGCCGTGGGATAGACCCGGTCGAAGGAGCCCTTGTACATGACGATCTGCCGCATGCCGTAGGCCGTCTGATAGAGCCCCATGGTGCAGAGATCGTTATGCCGGGCGTAGTCCGGAACGACCGTGGCCTCCGACACGATCACGCCGCCGCTGAGCTCCCGGAAGAAGGCCTCCGGCAGCTCGTCCAGCAGCTCCTGAATGATCCTTTTGTATTCCTGTAAACTGATCATGGCATTGAAGAGGGGAGACCCGGGGGGATCGTCCCGTCGGTTCCGGAGAGATACGGTCGGGCGGAGAGACGCGCTTTACAGATAGATGATGAGCATGCCCGTCAGCAGGCCCAGGATCACCAGGGCTGCGGGCAGCTTGGATTTCCACATCAGGATGGACTCGGGGAGCAGTTCGCCGAACACCACATACAGCATGGCGCCGGAGGCGAAGCTCAGGGAGAGCACCAGGGCCGTGGGGCTGATGGAGCCGATGAAAAAGCCCAGGAGAGCACCCAGAATGGTAGGCGCGCCGGACAGAGCCGTCAGGCCCACGGAATGCCGCTTGCGCAAGCCCCCGGAGATCAGCGGCACGGCCACCGCCATACCCTCCGGGATATTGTGCAGGCCGATCACCAGGGCCATGACCAAGCCGCCCCGGTTGCTGAGGATCTGATCCGCCGTTCTGGCGAAGGAGGAGCCGATCACCATGCCCTCGGGCACATTGTGCAGCGCGATGGCGGCGGCCATCACCAGCCCGGCCAGGAACAGTCCGCTGCGGGGCTGGCGGCCCTCCCGGTGCTCCCGCAGATGGTTGGCGTGGGTCAATTCCTCCAGAGAGTCCGCCGTTCGCGGATGGTTCTCGTCGATGTGCGCCACCTCGTGGTTCGTGGTTTTATCGATCCACTCGTTGAGCAGGGCGATGATCACAAAGCCGGCGGCCACTCCGCACAGCGTCAGCCACAGGGAGACGGTGGGCCCCTCGGCGTTCAGCGCCTCGGTCAGCAGATCGAAGCAGACCACGGCGATCATGACGCCGGCGGCGTAGGAGAGCAGAAGGCTGACGGTTTTGTCGGAATCCTTTCGGAACAGGCAGGAGACCGCGCCGCCCAGACCAGTCCCGCCGACGCCGGCGAGGGCCGTGATCCCCACCAAAAGCCAAATCGAATGCATGTTCTTCCTCTTTTCGTCTTCGGAAATGACCCGGGCGGTTTTTCCCGAGCGTTCCAAATGGCGAAAACAGTATATCACAGAAATCGTGTGTATTGAAGAGGCTTTTTCCTGCTTGCGCGAGTTTTTCCCCTCCTTATATCCGGGCATACACAGCTTATCCTTTTGGTGAGGGAAAGGGATACTGGCGCAGATGCATTGACAGCATAGGATCATCATGCTTCCGGCTGTATGTGACAAACAGCCGTTTGTCCTCGATTTGCGCCGTTTGTACTGCTTTTTTCGCTGTCCAACTACCGGAAAAGCCGTTTGTACCCGGCTTCTTGCGGCGCTTTTTGCCCGGTGCTAAACTGCAGGCAGAAACGCCCGGAGGGGCAGGAAAGGAAAGAGAATTTATGAAGAAAGCAAAGAAAAGCATCGGCATCGTCCTGGTCGCGATCCTGCTGATCCTGTGCCTGGCGGTAGACGCGCTTGCGGTCCGCTTCGGCACGGTCATCACGCGCTTCTGGTCCGGCACCTATGCCTCCGTCCAGACAGAGACCGACGATACCCAGCTCAAGGCGACCGACGCCGCCGCCGAGCTGACCGAGACCATCGCGGAGGAAGGCATCGTTCTCATGAAGAACAACGGCCTGCTGCCGATGGCCCCGAGCAAGGACACCCGTTCCATCGCCCTATTGGGCTACGCCTCCTATTCCCCGATGTACATCGGCGCGGGCTCCGTCTCCCAGGCGGGCTCCTACGTTTCCAACGAGTTCATCGACTTCTACGACGCCTTTGAAACGGCGGGCTACACCGTCAACAAGGACATGAAGGCCTACTACGCCCAGTACGGCAACTCCAACGGCGCCAGCGGCGACATGTCCGGCTCCGGCTGGAGCCAGGCCACCGGCGTGGACGACGGCCCGCTCTACGGTGACAGCAAGGCTTCCGTCGCCTACCGGGCGGCCCTCGAGAAGGCCAAGGCCGAGGCCCAGACCGCCGTGCTGGTGTTCTCCCGCGTCGGCGCCGAGGGCGGCGACTGCGAGCTGGATATGACCGGCGCCGCCAACGGCGATGCCGGCAAGCACTACCTCAAGTTCCAGCAGACCGAGCTTGACCTCATCAACTACGCCATGGACAACTTTGAGAACGTCATCGTCGTCATCAACTTCTTCACCGAGGAATACCTGGACAAGGCCCCGACTTATGTGGTAACGCTCCTGAAGGACGGCCAGCAGGTGGAGCAGATCGAGCTGACGGCCGAGCAGGTCGTGAGCGTCGAGGTGCAGGAGGAGAGCTCCTCCGGCGATCCCGAGATCTCCATCAAGAGCTCCGCCTCGATCCACTTCAGCAAGGAAGGCGACAGCGTGACCGTTCAGGTGATCTCCAAGGACGGCAGCGCGTACTATGACTCCGAAGTCTCCGCGCCGATCCCGGTGCTTGACGAGGCCCCGGTCGCGGAACCCGCCGAGGCCGCCGGTGAAGCGACGTCCGGCGAGGCCGGCTCCGGCGGCGAGGGCGGCGAAGGTGGAGAAGGCGGCGAAGGCGACGAAGCCGGCTCCAACGGCTGACCTCTGATACGAAACTCTGCTGAGCACAAACACAAAACACCGCGTCCCGAACGCGCGAGCGATCGGGGCGCGGCTTTTCGCAAAAATCATATCAAAAAAGGACGCTTCCAAGCCTTTTCGCCTGGAAGCGTCCTTTTTCGGGGCTTTTTCGCGGCCCCGGGAACCGGTTTTCCCGTCAGTTGAAGCGCACGACGACGTGGGCGAGCTTGTACATCAGCCGCACCACACCGCGGCCGCCCTTGCCGGGCAGGCACACCGCGCGCAGCGGCGTGCGGTAGCGGAAGCGGTTGGCCCACTTGCAGTCGTATTTGCGGCAGCTGGCCCAAAGCTGCTCCAGGTCTGCTTCCGCCTGCTCGGACCCGTTCAGCCGCGCATAGAGGATCGAAATGCCGAACATGATGAACAGCTCATGCTTGCAGTAGGCGCGCTTGCGCTTGTCCTTGAGGTTGTCCAGATGATAGGCCCGGAAGCAGAGCTCGGTGGCCTTGAGCTGGTGGGCGTAGCGCTTTTTCATCACGTCCTCCTGCACGCTCTGCCCGGCGCGGCCGATGAAGTAGCGGTACAGGTCCAGGTCCATGTAATACATGCGCTCCACGGATTTCAGATTCCCGTAGATCATGTAGTTGTCTTCGTAGAAGATGTGCTTCGGCATCTCGAGCCCCGTCTCCCGCAGAAGCTGGGTGCGGAAGGTGCAGGCGTGGATCATCAGGATCTGGTCCACCCGGAAGGGCCTCGTCTCCGCCCAGGTGAAGATGCGGTTTTCCGGCAGGGCGTTGGAGAAGTTGATGGAGCGGTTGCCCTTGCCGTCGGCGTGCTCGTAATAGTAGTTCGTCATGAAGAGAGCGACGCCGCCCTGCCGGTCGATCTCCTCCAGCCGGTCCAGGAAAAGCGGGAAGTCGTTCAGCCAGTCGTCGCTGTCCACGGTCTTGAAATACTTGCCTGTGGCATGGCGCAGGCCCTGGTTGATGCCCTCGCCGTGGCCGCCGTTTTCCTGGTGGACAGCCTTGACGATGGTGGGATACTTCGCCGCGTAGCGGTCCGCGATCTCACCGGTGCGGTCCTTGGAGCCGTCGTCGATGATGACGATCTCCACGCGCTCGCCGCCTGTAAGCAGGCTGTCGACGCACTTTTCCATATAGTCCTGCGAGTTGTAGCAGGGCACCGTAACCGTCAGGAGCTTCATATCTCTGTCCTCTGTCTCTTCTGTTTTGTACCGATATTGTACTACAGCTTTTCCGCCGTGTCCAGCGCCGCGGCGATCACCGCGTCCATGTCGTAGTACTTGTACTCGCCCAGCCGGCCGCCGAACCAGACGTTCCGCTCGTGGTTCGCCAGAGCCCGGTACTGCTCGTAGTGGGCGTTGTTCTGCTGGTTGTTCACCGGGTAATAGGGCTCGTCGCCGGGCTGCCACTCGGAGCTGTATTCCCGGGAGATCACCGTCTTCGGCTGGGTGCCGAACTCGAAATGCTTGTGCTCGATGATGCGCGTCCAGGGCGTCTCGCGGTCGGTGTAGTTGACGACAGCGTTGCCCTGGAAGTTGGGCGTGTCCAGCACCTCGGTCTCAAAGCGGATGCTGCGGTACTGGAGGGGCCCGAAGCGGTAGGCGAAATAGCGGTCGATGGGGCCGGTGTAGACCACGGTCTTCGCCATGCGGTCCCAGGCGGATTTCTCCGCCAGGTAGTCCACGCCCAGCTTCAGCTCCACGCCCTCCAGCATCTTCTCCACCAGCGCCGTGTAGCCGCCGATGGGGATGCCCTGGAAGCGGGCGTTGAAGTAGTTGTTGTCAAAGGTGAAGCGCACCGGCAGCCGCCGGATGATGAAGGCGGGCAGCTCGCTGCAGGGGCGGCCCCACTGCTTCTCGGTGTAGCCCTTGACCAGCTTCTCGTAGATGTCGGTGCCCACCAGGGAGATCGCCTGCTCCTCCAGATTCTTCGGCTCGGTAATCCCGGCCTCCGCCCGCTGCTCGGCGATCTTTTCTTCCGCCTCCCGCGGCGTCACCACGCCCCACATCCGGTTGAAGGTATACATGTTGAAGGGCAAAGAGTAAAGCTCACCGTGGAAATTCGCCACCGGGGAATTGGTGTAGCGGTTGAATTCGGCGAAGCGGTTCACATAGTCCCAGACGCGCTTGTCGTTGGTGTGGAAGATATGCGCGCCGTACTTGTGGACCTGGATGCCCTCAATCTCCTCGGTATAGACGTTGCCGCCCACGTGCGGGCGCTTTTCCAGCACCAGCACGCGTTTTCCCTTTTCCTGCAGACACTGGGCCACGGTGGCGCCGTAGAGCCCCGCGCCCACGATCAGAACATCATAATTGTCCATGCTTCCCTCCAACAGGGACACCGATGGATTGCTCCGTCGGCGTCCCGTTTTCCTTGTTTTCTCGATATAGACTTATTCGATGTAGGCTTTTCTGCCCGCGGCTTCGCGCAGGGCGTTGAACTCCTCCAGGAGCTTCTTCTCGGCTTCCAGCTCGGCCTGGCGCGCCTCGGGGGAGAGCTTGGCGATGCGGGCTTCCTCCTTGGCTTTCGCGTCCGCCTGCTTCTTCAGCTCGGCCTCATAGGCCTCCTCGCCTTCCTCGCGGCGGATCTTCTCCTCCGCGGAGATATACTCGCGTCCCTCAGCCTCCGCGGCGGCCTTCTGGTCGGCCACGATGGCGTGATGGTCGATCTTGGAGAACTTCTCCACGCCCATGAACAGGAAGATCAGCAGGATGCCCAGATAGCAGATCGTCTCGCCGCCGATGAAGACCCAGGGCATGGCGCCCTGAACCTTGGAGAGCATCTCGGCGTTGGTGTTCAGGAAGTTGACGTCATAGCCGGTGGCGCTGATGACCGCGTTCAGCACGCCTGTGGTCAGGCCGGTCATGCCCGCCATGATGGCGCCGTAGATCATCATCGACAGACCGTCGGTCCGCACGCCGTGGACGGCCTCCTGGTGGTCGAAGACGTCCGCCAGCAGGGCCAGGGACAGGTACATGGCCGGGGTGGAGCCAAGCGCCTTGATGATAAAGGAGATCAAAACAACGGTGAAGTTATGGGGTGCAACCATACCGATCGCGCCGCCGACGACAGCGAGAGCCGCGCCGCAGAGAATGGCCTTGCCCTTGCTGCCCAGCAGATTGGCCAGAGGCAGGGCGATGACCATACCGATGGCCGTGGGTACCGCGCCGATCGTCGACAGCAGGCCCTGCCGGTTCCCGCCCCATTCATTCGTGTAAAGACCCGCAGAGTCCTTAAACATGGAGGTGCAGAAGTAGTTGATGGAAACATTCTTGATCATGCCGCCAAACTGGTACAGGAAGAAGAACACCATCATGATGATCCAGAACTTGTCTGCCGCGCAGATCTTCCACTGCTCCTTGATGGGCAGGGCTGCCTTGGGCGCGGTATCCTGGCCCATGGTCTCCTCGGTCACGCGCTCGCGGGTGAAGAAGTACTCGATCAGCGCGCCGATGAAGGTGATGACGATCAGGGCAATGACAAAGACCTTCCAATGCTCATAGCTGGCCTGCGAGTCGCACAGGGAGCTGTCGTTCTTGTCCTCCACAAAGAGGAGCGTGATGAAGAACGGAAGGATCATCTGCGCAAGGCCCATGGCCGCCAGCATGGTGGAGTTGGAGAGGGTCGCCAGCAGGCCGCGATCCTTCGAGTTGCGGGTGGAGAGCCCGACCAGCGCCGCGTGGGGCGTGTAGTACATGGGGTAGGCAAAGGCAAACCACAGGTTGTAGCCGATGGCGATGCAGACCAGCGCGCCCACGTGCCAGTCGTCATTTGCCGCGTTGAAGGGAGAGAAAATAAACAGGAACAGCAGCGCCAGCAGGCTGATGGGCACCGAAAGCAGCAGCAGCGGACGGGCTTTGCCGTTTTTGGACTGGATCTTGTCCATCAGGCGGCCCACCAGGATGTTGCCGATCACGACGAAGAACACCGAGATGACCGGCAGCCAGGTGAAGAAGGCGCTGGCCCAATTGTTGATGTGCAGCACATCCGTCATGTACTTGTTGAAGTAGTTCGACAGGATCGAGTTGGCCAGCAGGGCCAGGGTCGGGCCCACCAGGTAGCCGATGGCGCCCTCCGGGATCAGGGTGACGTTGTTTTTCTTGATGAGAGTCGGCGGCAGCTTATCGAAAAAGCTGCCCTTTTTTGCTTCGCTCATATTCTGCGCCTCCTATGCTTTCTTGAATGACAAGATAACGTCCGCGAAGAAGTCCAGGGTGATCAGGGCGAAGACCACGCCCCAGAAGATGTGACCGGTGACGAAAAACACCACCGTCAGCGCGGCGACCAGCAGCGTCAGGAGGATCGCCACGATGGGATTCAAACCGTTCAGCCCTTTGCTCATGTCTCTCTCCTCCTTATTCCAGCGCCTTCTGCTTCTTGGCAATGCCCAGCTGCTTGAAGAAGCCGCCGATCACCTTGCCCAGGCCCTTGCAGAAGCTGATGCCGTGGCCGTTGATGATGTCCAGGATGCCCTCGCACATCTCCTGGCTCACCATGCCGCCCGCCATCTTGCCGATGGCCCGGACGGGCATGTTGTAGATAAAGGTGATGTTCAGGTCCGGCTCGCCCTTCTCGATGCTCTTTTTCAGCATCCCGTCCATGATCTTCCAGGCGAAGCGGGCTTTCAGGGCCTTGGCGTAGTAGAGCTGGCCGATGGCGTCGTTGGCCCGGATCTTGCCGGACCAGCTGCCGTCCGGGATCTCCCGGCCCAGCAGAGCCTTGAACTCGGCGTCGGGCACGGCCTTGATGTCGCCGCTGAAATAGTGGGGCAGGGCTGCGGGATCCTCGCAGGCCGGCGCGTCCGTTCCCTTGACGGTCACGGCGCCGCTGAGCTTGATGTCAGCGACAGAGGCGCCGATCAGGATCTCATAGTCCCCGCCGTCGATCTCAAACTTGCCGGTCTTGTCGTTCCAGTAGCGGAAGGCCTTGTCGTCCAGCTCGATGGTGACGGTCTTGCTCTCCCCGGCCTTCAGGAAGACCTTCTGGAAGCCCTTGAGCTCCTTGGCCGGGCGGTAGACCTTCGGGGCCTTGGCGTGGACATAGAGCTGCGCGATCTCCGCGCCGTCCCGGTCGCCGGTGTTGGTCAGCGTAAAGGTCGCCGCCTTGTCCGTGACCGTGAGATCGGAGTAAGTAAAGCTGGTGTAGCTCAGGCCGAAGCCGAAGGGGAAGAGCACCGGGAGCTTCGCCGTCTCATAGTAGCGGTAGCCCACGTACAGACCCTCGCGGTACTCCACGTTCCGCTGCCTGGCGGGGAAGTAGGGCGCGGACGAGCAGTCCTCGTATTTCACAGGGTAGCTCTCGCTGAGCTTGCCGGAGGGGTTCACCTGGCCCAGGAGCACCTTCAGCACCGCGGAGGCGCCCGCCTGGCCGCAGAGGTAGCCGTGGACCAGGGCCTTGCACTGATCCAGCCAGGGCATCTCGACCGAAGAGCCGGCGGACATGACGATGATGACCTTGGGGTTGGCCGCGCTGACGGCCTTGAGAGTCTCGATCTGGCACTGGGGGATCGCCAGGGTCGAGCGGTCCAGACCTTCGCTCTCGCTGATCTCGTCCAGGCCCAGGTACAGCAGCACAGTTTCGGCCTTTTTCGCCAGCTCCGCGGCCTTCTGCATCATGGCCGCATCCGGCGCGCCGTGGCGGGGATAGCCGGGCTCAAAGCCGACGACATCGAGATCGAAGTTTCCGATCACGTCCATAGTGTGGTCCAGCTTGGTGCAGTTGACGACCGACGAGCCCGCGCCCTGGTAGCGCGCCTTTTTGGCAAACTCGCCGATCACGGCCACCTTGCTGCCGGGCTTGAGAGGCAGGATCCTGTCCTCGTTCTTGAGCAGGACGATCGACTGCTCGCTGGCTTTCTGGGCGAAGGCGTGGTGGGCGTCCTTGTCAAAGGGCTTGCCCTTGAGGGGATCCACGGCCTTACGGGTGGAGAGCATCACATCCAGCAGCTCGTCCACGCGCCGGTCCACCTCGGCCTCGGTGATCTTCCCGTCGGCCACGGCCTGCATCAGCTGACGGGGGCCGTCGCCGCCGGTGCCGGGCATCTCCAGGTGGGAGCCGGCCCGCACGCCCTCGGTGAAGTCGTTGTTGGCGCCCCAGTCGGACACCACAAAGCCGTCAAAGCCCCAGGTATCCCGCAGGATCTCCTGCAGGAGATGGTAGTTTTCGTTGGCGTAGACGCCGTTGACCATGTTGTAGGAGGACATGATGGACTTCGGATGCCCCTCCCGCACGGCGATCTCAAAGCCGGTGAGGTAGATCTCCCGCAGGGTGCGCTCGTCCATCACCGAGTCCGAGGCCATGCGGCGCAGCTCGGTGTTGTTGGCGGCAAAGTGCTTGGGGCAGGCGGAGACGCCGTTTGCCTGGATGCCGCGGATGTAGCCCGCGGCCATCTTGCCCGCCAGATAGGGGTCCTCGGAGAAGTACTCGAAGTTGCGGCCGCAGAAGGGACTGCGCTTGATGTTGAGGCCGGGGCCCAGCAGCACGCAGACGTCCTGACTGGCAGCCTCCTCGCCCAGCATCTTGCCCAGCTCCTCGCCCAGGGCCGGGTCCCAGGAATTGGCCATGGTGGCCGCGGTGGGGTAGCAGGTGGCGGGCAGGGAACCGTTCAGGCCCAGCTGATCTCCCGCGCCCTCTTGCTTGCGGATGCCGTGGGGCCCGTCGGAGAGGGTCATGTTTTCGATCCCCAGGCGCTTGACGCTCTGAGTCTGCCAGAAATCCCGCCCGGACAGCAGGTGGCACTTCTCTTCCAGGGTCATTTGACGGATCAGGTCTTCATGAATCAAAGCAAATCTACCTCCTTTTCTGTATTCTCGGTTTCGCAGGCCGGCCCGCTCCGGCGCCCCGGGGGACGCGAGGCGGCGGCCCGCATGGATTTCCTATCTATCATTTTATCCGATTCGCAGGGGTTTGTAAAGCGCAGTTCACGCCCGAAAAACAGCAGTTCGTGTACAGCGCGTGTTGACAAACGGAAAAGGGCTGTCGCTGTCCCCGGACGGAGAACGGCGACAGCCCCTGTTAGGAAGCGGAGAGATCAGGCCTCGGCGGCCTTTTTCTTCTTGTTGTAGCGGGTCAGGAGGATGACCTCCAGCAGGATCAGCGCGGCGGCGATGCCGAGATCGGCAAACAGGAAGGTCTTGGTCATGTTGTCCATCCCGCCGCCCGCGGCGCCGTCGGCGTAGTATCCGGAATTGCCCACGGTGTACAGGATGTTCTTGCAGGCCTGCCGCATGGCCAGGGTGGCGGTGGCGCTGGTGTCGGTGAACTTGTTGGATTCCGCCATGGCGAAGCCCAGCATCAGGTCGTTGCCGGCGCGCACGCAGTGGTCGGAGATGATGTAGCCGTAGGAGCCGTCATAGTCCGTCTCTACCATGCCTACGAAGCCCCATTCGCCCCGCAGCACGTTCTTCAGCAGGTAGGGGTTGGCGGTGCTGGGCTCCGTGCCGATGAAGTTGAAGGAGCTCATCACGGCCAGCTGCGGGTACTTGTAGCCCTTGACGACCGTCTCAAAGGGCTTGAGGTAGATCTCGCGGATCGCCTGCTCGGAGGCGAAGGTGAGCAGGAAGGTGCAGCGGTTGCTCTCCTGGTCGTTCAGGGCGAAGTGCTTGATGTAGGGGTACACGCCCTTGCTGCCGCCGCCGTTGGCCTCGGCCAGGGCCATCTTGCCCGCCAGCACGCCGTCCTCGGAGTAGTACTCAAAGTTGCGTCCGGCAAAGGCGTTGCGGTGGGTGTTCATGGCGGGGCCGTACCAGCCGTAGTTGTTCACGTCGGCGTACTCCTGACCCATGGCCTCGGCCATCTCTTCGATGAGCGCGGTGTTCCAGGTCTGGGCCATCAGCACCTCGGCGGGATAGGCCGTGCCGTAGGCGCCGGTGATGAAGTTGGAGAGGCCGGCGGGACCGTCACAGTCGGAGGTGGCTACCTTGCCCACGGAGTCGATCGCGGCCGTCTGCCAGCCACCCACGTTGATCATGGTGGCCATATCCTGGAAGCTCAGCTGATCCAGCAGCTTGTCCCAGTCGGGATCGTCATAGCTCTTGCCGGCCAGGTCCGCCAGGGTCAGGCCGTTCTTGGCCTCCAGGGTGGGCATCGTGTCGGCGGGATCGTCCCACGCGGTGGGATCATAGAAGCCGACGGCGTATTTCTCCAGCTCGCTGCGCACCGCGGCGCTCATCTCCAGCGAAGTGGGAGCGGCCACGACAGCCTCGTAGTTGGCGAAGCCGTCCTTGCGGCTCAGCTGCTCAAAATCGCCGCGGGAGTAGGACTCAAACTGGCTGGTGGCGGGAGTCTTGTCGCTGGGGCGGCCGTCCACGTAACTGATGTCCTCGGCCACGGTGAAGCGTTCCTCCGCCGCGACGGTGTGGGAGTCGGTACGCAGGGAGATCACATACTCGCCCTTCTCCAGGATGTAGCCGCCCTTGCCGCCGAGAGCGGCGTCATAGGAGGCCATGTCTTCCTTGGCGAGGGTGAAGCTCAGGGTCTCGGAGGCGCCGGGCGCCAGCTCCCCGGTCTTGGCAAAGTCGATCAGGTTGACCTCGGCCTTCTCAATGCCGCCGTTGGTATAGGGAGGCGTGAAGTAGATCTCGGCCACGTCCTTGCCGGCCACGGCGCCGCTGTTGGTGATCTTCACGTCAAAGCTGACGGTGTCGCCGTTGTCCTTGAAGTTCTCGATGCTTCTGTCAAAGCTG
Source organism: Oscillospiraceae bacterium (assembly GCA_902775355.1). Taxonomy (GTDB): domain Bacteria; phylum Bacillota; class Clostridia; order Oscillospirales; family Oscillospiraceae; genus Limivicinus. Next base: position 4,403 of record CACYLY010000006.1, on the reverse strand, counting down.
GTGAAGCTCAGGCCGTAGCCGAAGGGATAGAGGACCTTCTCCTCGTAGTTGATCAGGCCTTCGGCGGCGGCGGTCTCATAGAACTTGTAGCCCACATAGATGCCTTCCACATAGTTGACGAAGGCCATGTTGCCCTCATAGGCCGGGTCCGCGGCTGCCACGGCCTGCTTGAAGTCATCCACGTTGTTATAGGCGAAGTTGCCGAAGTTGTTCCAGGTGGGCGTGTCGGTCAGGTCGTAGACAAAGGTGTCCACGGTGCGGCCGGAGGGGTTCACCGTGCCGGCAAAGACCTCGCCCAGGGCGGCCAGGCCGGTGTTGCCGGCGCCGGGGGCCAGGATCACGGCGCCGATCTGCGGATAGTCGCGGACCCAGCCCAGCTCCATGGTGTTGTTGGCGTTGATGATGACGATGACCTTGTCAAACTCGGAGCAGACCTTCTCCACCATCTTCTCCTCGGTGACGGACAGCTCCAGATAGTGTTCGCCGGGTTCAAAATCGTCATAGCTGCCGTTGTTGGTGTAGACGCCGTTGAAATAGCCGTACTGCCCGGTCACGGAGACCTCGTCGGCAATGTTGTAGGTCCCCTTGATGACGGCGTTCATGTCGGTGGGAAGGTCAGCGCCCTCGCCGCCGGAACGGGAGATGACGATCACCGCCACATCGGAGAAGGCCTTGGCCTGACTCATCACGTCCGCGGTGTAGGCCTCCACCGTGGGCTCGGGCAGGGTCCAGTCCTGGCTCTGCATGGCGACGGTGGGCCGGTCCGCCCGGTAGTTCGTGTACAGCGCGGTGAGCTCTTCATTGGTGGAGAAGCCCGCATCCTGAAGGGACTGCAGGATGCCCACGGCGGTGGAGCCGTCGGACGAGCCGGAGCCGGTGCCGCCCAGGATGGGATTGGTGGAACCCCAGCCGAAAACGTTCAGCGCTTTTACGTCCTTCAGCGGGAGCAGCCCGTTGTTTTCCACCAACACCAGGCCTTCCTCGCCCACGTTCTTGATGACTTCCTTGCTCTTGCTGACGGTCTCTTCGTTCAGTTCCGCTTTGGAGGCGTTCATAAAACCGGAAACATTGCTCTTCAGCGGGCCAAAACAGATCAGATTGACCATCAATGCCAGGATCGCGATAAAGGCGACCACCGCATGCCGGCGGACCAGGTGCCTTTTCCCTTTCTTGGCAAACCGCGCCACGATCAGCGCCACGATCAGAAGAGCCAGAGCGATCAGGATGACCGCGACATAGCCCTTGACCATCGTCAGATACGTGGTCAGGTCTGCCTGGCTGACGCCCATGGGCTCAAAAATAGGGCCCAGAAGCTTGGACAGAATGTCTACCATTTTTTCTCCTCCTTTTTCTTGTTCCGAAGAACAGCTATATAAAGATTAACATTTTATTCACAAAAAGTACAATGCCTATTCCGGCGTTCACTATGCGTTTGACGCATAGTGAACAGGCTTTTTTGTGATTGGTGTATCAAACACGGCCCGGATTTTCTGCCAATATTTCATATTCTTCGATTTTTTGTTGTTTTTATCTCGGTATGTGCTATAATCATAACACATAACAAGGAAGAAGAGAGGCTCCGTACCGTGGTCGATCTGCAGCAGCTGTATCATCTGGTCGTCGTCGAAGAAGAAGGAAACCTTTCCGCCGCGGCGGAAAGGCTGCATCTCTCGCAGTCCGCCCTGAGCCGCTCCATGCAGCGGCTGGAGGCCGAACTGGGCCTGACGCTGTTTGAGCGCAGGAAGAATCGGCTTATTTTCGGGGACCTGGGGAAGAAGGCGGCGGAGGATGCGCGGAGTCTCCTGAAAGAGGCGCAGCGCTATGTCGACGGCCTGCAGGACTATGCCCTGCATCTGTCCCTTGTCCGCATCGCCTCCAGCTCACCCGCCCCGCTGTGGCGGCTGACCACCGAGGTCCACGAGCGTTTTCCCTCCTTCATCGTCACAGAGGAGCTGGGCTCGCCGGAGCAGCTGCTGGAGGGCCTTCGCAGCGGATATTTCCGCCTGATCCTGAGTCACGAGCAGCCGCAGGAGCCGGGGCTGCTCTGCCGCAAATACCTGGAGGAGCGGCTGCTTCTGGAGCTTCCGCCCGACCACCCCCTCGCTTCCCGCCATTCTCTGTCGGCGGCGGATCTGAAGGGCCTGACCGTCCTGCGCTACCGGAATCTGGGCGTCTGGGAGGAGCGGCTCCCCCTGCTGGAGGGGCTGCACATGATCGAGCAGACAGAGCTGGACGTGCTGGTGGATCTGGCCCTCTCCTCGGGGCTGCCCATGCTGAGCTCCTCCTCCGCCCCCACCCCCAGCGCCAACCAGGGCGGGCGGGTCACGCTGCCCATTCTCGACGAGGCCGCCGTCCTGCCCCTTTATCTCTGCGCCCGGAGAGAGGACCAGGACCTGTTCAGCCGCCTTTGCTGAGCGATCGGGCTTTCGGTGTTTCCGAAGGAGACAAAGCGGCGAAAAAACGATTCTGCGGGGCTGTCAACAAAAACCGGAGCGCCCAAGCTGTCGACACGATGTCGAGAGCTTGAGCGCTACGGTTTTCTCTTTTACGGGCTTTTTCAGTTCGTTCCCGTTTTGCTCAGAATCTGCGCCGCTTTTGCTTTTTGAAGGGCAGGACGGCGTCTGCGGCGAAGTCCAGGGTGATCAGGGCGAAGACCACGCCCCAGAAAATGTGACCGGTGACGAAAAACACCACGCACAGCACGGCGACCAGCAGCGTCAGGAGGATCGCCGCGATCGGGTTGATGCCGTTGACGCCTTTGCTCATGTCTCTCTCCTCCTTATTCCAGCGCCTTTTGCCTCTTGGCCGCGCCCAGCTGCTTGAAGAAGCCGCCGATCACCTTGCCCAAGCCCTTGCAGAAGCTGAGCCCGTGGCCGTTGACGATGTCCAGGATGCCCTCGCACATCTCCTGGCTCACCATACCGCCCGCCATCTTGCCGATGGCCCGGATGGGCATGTTGTAAATGAAGGTGATGTTCAGATCCGGCTCGCCCTTTTCGATGCTCTTTTTCAGCATCCCGTCCATGATCTTCCAGGCGAAGCGGGCCTTGAGGGCCTTGGCGTAGTAGAGCTGGCCGATGGCGTCGTTGGCCCGGATCCTGCCGGACCAGCTGCCGTCCGGGATCGGGCGGCCCAGCAGGGCTGCAAATTCCGCGTCCGGCACGTTTTTGATCCTGCCGGAGAAGTAGCTCGGCAGCTTCGCGGGATCCTCGCACCGCGGCGCGTCCGTTCCCTTGACGGTCACGGTGCCGCTGAGGCGGATTTCCGCCGCGCTGGCGCCGATCAGAATGTCGTACTCGCCGCCGTCGATCTCAAACTTGCCGGTCTTGTCGTTCCAGTAGCGGAAGGCCTTGTCGTCCAGCTCGATGGTGACGGTCTTGCTCTCGCCGGCCTTGAGAAAGACCTTTTGGAAGCCCTTCAGCTCCTTGGCCGGGCGGTAGACCGTGGGCGCCTTCGCGTGGACGTAGAGCTGCGCGACCTCCGCGCCGTCCCGGTCGCCGGTGTTGGTCAGCGTAAAGGTCGCCGCCTTGTCCGTGACCGTGAGATCGGAGTATTCGAAGGTCGTGTAGCTCAGGCCGAAGCCGAAGGGGAAGAGCACCGGGACCTTCGCCGTCTCGTAGTAGCGGTAGCCCACGTACAGGCCCTCCCGGTACTCCACGTTCCGCTGCCTGGCGGGGAAGTAGGGCGCGCTGGAGCAGTCCTCGTATCGGATGGGGTATCCTGGCGCAGCTGGGCTGCTGCGAGGCGGTGGAGTTTCCGCTCCCGGCCGCGCCCGCTTCGGCCTATCGGGCAGCGGAGACGGCGGGGGAGGCCGCGGATTTCGTCTTTGAGCCCTTCGCCGACGGCGCGGGCTGGCAGATCACGGGGCTGAGCTCGGCGGGGAAGGAGAAGGCCGCGCTGGAGGTCCCCGCGAGCGTGGACGGCAGACCGGTGGTCGGCTTCACGGCGGGCGCCTTCGACGGGGCGGACAGGCTGGAGGAGCTGCGCCTGCCCGAGAGCGTCGAAACCCTCCCGGACGGGGCTTTTTCCGGCTGCCCCTCGCTCAAACGGCTGGTGCTGCTGCACGAAAGCGCTCCCTGCGGCGTGTCGGCCCGGAGCTTCGAGGGCGCGGAAGCCCTGCGGGTCTATGTGCCCACCGCCGCCTACCCGATGTACCGGGACGGCTTCGACTGCGAGGCAAACCCCTGGACCGAGCATATCGACCGGGTGTACCCGTATTGAGAAACGGCCGCGTCTTCCGAAATCGCATAAAGAAACACCCGTCCGATCGAACGGGTGTTTTTTCATGTGCGTTAGGACACCAATAATCATACAATTCGGCGTTTCTTACCTCCAAGCGGGGGTGGGTGCAAAGTGGGTTCAGATTATGTATACCGCATGTGCCCATCTTTTTTGCCGAATAC
>CACYLY010000005.1 GCA_902775355.1 Oscillospiraceae bacterium | reverse complement strand
GCGCAGGAATACTGGCTATGTATTCCGAGCATTTTCAACGAAGTTCGGCGCGAAAAGATCCTTTTTGCGGCTATCGCATCCCTTAGCTGCACGCCCTTTTGGGTCCGCGCCTTCCTTTTGTCAATGGCTGTGATCGGTGGAGCCGGGGGAGGCGAGCATGTCCATCCCGTGGGAGATCGCCTCGATCACGGCCAGCAGGTTTTCCCTGGCGGCCTTTTCGCTGCCGGGCAGGTTCACGATCAGGGTGCCGCCCCGGATCCCCGCCGCACTGCGGCTGAGACAGCCCCTGGGCGTGATCTGGAGACTGGCCCAGCGCATGGCCTCGGGGATGCCCCGGGTCTCCCGCTCGATGACGGCCAGGGTAGCCTCCGGCGTCACGTCCCGGGGAGAGAAGCCGGTGCCGCCGGTGGTCATCACCAGGGAGATCTTTTTTTCGTCCGCGCAGCGAATCAGCTCCGCCTGGATCAGCTCTTTCTCGTCGGGCACGATGGCCGTATGGTTCACCGCAAAGCCCGCGTCCTCCAGGATCTTCCGCACCGCCGGGCCGCTGGTGTCGATCCGCTCCCCGCGGGAGGCCTTGTCGCTGACGGTGATGACTGCCGCTGTGTACTGCATCTGCTTATCCTCCGATCTGATTCATGTTTCGATTGGCCTGGCTGCGCTGACTGTAGGACAATACGCCGTGCCACTGGGGCTTGCGGAGGATGGCCTGGCGCAGCACCTCGGTCATCTCCTCCTCGTTCAGACCCTTGATGCTCAGCTCGTCCGAGGAGTGGAGGCAGGGCTTGACCTTCCCGTCTGCCGTGATGCGAATGCGGTTGCATTCGGCGCAGAAGTGAGCGCTGACCGGGCTGATGAGCCCGATGCGGCCCTGGGCGCCGGGCAGACGATAGAGCTTGGCGACGCCTCCGTCTCCAGGCAGGGCTTCCAGCATGGGCAGCTTTTCCGTGACGACGGTATAGGGGATAAAAGCCTCGGGCCCGAAATCGCCGCTGTCGTACATGGGCATGAGCTCAATAAAGCGCAGGTCGATGGGGTAGCGCCGGGTCAGCTCCGCAAGCGCGGGGATCTCATCATCGTTGAAGCCGCCGATCAGCACGGTGTTGATCTTGATCCGCTCAAAGCCGGCGGCGTGGGCCGCCTCAATGCCGTCCAGCGCTTCCCGCAGCTCGCCCCGACGGGTGATGAAGCGGTATTTATCCTCTTGCAGCGTATCCAGACTGATGTTCAGGCGATTCACACCCGCGTCCTTCAGAGGGATCGCCAGCTTGGGCAGCAGGGTGCCGTTGGTGGTAAGGCAGAGCTCCCGGATGCCGGGCGTCTCCGCCGCTCCCCGGCAGAGGCTCACGATATTGGGCTTGACCAGCGGCTCCCCGCCGGTGAGACGCAGCTTGGTGATGCCCAGGGAGGCAGCCGCCCGGATGGCCATAAGCATCTCCTCCTGGGTCAGCATCTGTGCGTGGCTTTTCTTGCACACCCCGTCCTCCGGCATGCAGTAGCGGCAGCGCAGATTGCACAGCTCCGTCACAGATAGACGGAGATATTTGATTTCTCTTCCAAAGCTGTCGATCATGCGGCGCTCCTCCTTGCTCTCGCTATGCGACGACCATTATACCCGCTTTGCGCGCCGGAAACAAGTCTTGATTTTGCTTCCGCAGCGTAAAAAAGCGGAGCAAAACGCTCCAAAACGGCTTGACAAGGGGCGCTGCCGGTGGTATAGTGAAGCCAAGAAAGTGGAGCAAAACGCTCCAAATAGAAAGAGAGGGCTTGCCATGCGCGTGAACGCCGCCGTCCGGGAAGAGGAAATCGCCGCCTTTATCCGGCGCTATTATCTGCAGCATGACCGGCTGCCCAGTGAGAAGGACATCGTGGCCGGCACGGGGATCCCCGCGGGCTCGGTGCACCGCTGCCTGATCCGGCTGCGGGAGAAGGGCGAATTCTCCCGGGAGGGGGGCCGCCGGGGCGCCAAGCCGGAGGATCTGGATCACGTCAGTCCCAAGCGCATCCTGCGGGTGCTGGGCACCGTGGCCTGCGGACCGGGGCAGGAGGAAGAGGAGCGCTTCGTGGAGTATATCCACATGCCGGAGTGCATGGTGGGGAAAGGGGAGTGCTTTGCCCTCATCGCCAAGGGGGAGAGCATGACCGGCGCCGGCGTCTTTCCCGGGGACTATGTGATCGTCCGCCGGCAGCAGACCGCCCGGCCCGGGGATCTGATCGTCGCCCTGTCGGAGGGGAAGAACAACCTGAAGCAGCTGGCGCTGGATCCGGAGCGGCAGCTTTACATCCTGCGCTCCTGCAATCCGGATCGGGAGGCCTATCCGGACATCGAGACCGCGCAGCTGGAGATCCAGGGCGTGGCCGTCGGCGTCTATCACCGCTTCGCGGAGGCGGAGTAGGCTTCCCGGCAGAATGTGTGAGAGGTGCGGAAATGACAACGGAAAGAACAGCCAGACCGAAACGGATCTATGTAAAGGTCAATTCCGACTTTGACGCCACCGGCGCGGTGACGCCCAGAGCCATCATCTGGGAGGACGGACGCAGCTTCAAGATCGAAGCCATCCGGGACTTTCGGCCCGCCTCTGCTATGGAGAACGGCCGCAGCGGGGACTGCTATACCGTGATCATCCACGGAGAGGAGAAGCACCTGTTTTTCGAGCGGACCAGCGCCCTGTTCGGCAGCCGCCTGGGCCGCTGGTGGGTGGAGTGCGCCGCCGCGGCAAACTGACGGACGGCGGCGAATGGGAAAGGAGGGGGACGACACGGAAGAGAACAGGACCTATATCGCCATCGACCTGAAGTCCTTCTATGCCAGTGTGGAGTGCGTGGAGCGGCATTTTGACCCGCTGAGCACCAACCTGGTGGTGGCGGACCTCTCCCGGACCGAGAAGACCATCTGCCTGGCGGTGACCCCGTCCCTGAAGGCCTACGGCATCCCCGGCCGGGCCCGCCTGTTCGAGGTGGTCCAGCGGGTGAAGGAGGTCAACCGGGAGCGTCTGGCCGCCGCCATCCGCAGCGGGGCCGTGCAGCGGGGCGAGGACGGACAGTATCACCTGAACAGCCCCTCCTTTGACGCCAGAGCTCTGGAGGCGGATCCTTCCCTGGAGCTGGGCTACTTTGTGGCGAGGCCGCGGATGAAGCTCTACGAGGAGTACAGCGCCAAAATCTTTTCCATCTATACAAAATACATCGCCCCGGAGGACATCGTGGTCTACTCCATCGACGAGATCTTTGCCGACGCCACCGGATATCTGCGCCGCGTGGGCATGAGCGCCCGGGAATTGGCCATGACCATGATCCGGGAGGTGCTGTATACCACCGGCGTCACCGCAACCGCCGGCATCGGCACCAACCTGTTTCTGGCAAAGGTGGCCATGGACATCGTGGCCAAGCGCGTCCCCGCGGACAAGGACGGGGTGCGCATCGCCGAACTGGACGAGCGGGGCTTTCGGGAGCAGCTCTGGTGCCATAAGCCCATCACGGATTTCTGGCGGGTGGGACGGGGCACGGCCCGCCGCCTGGCGGGGCTGAGCTGCTTCACCATGGGCGACGTGGCCCGGCTCAGCGAGCAGCGGGAGGATCTGCTGTACAAGGCCTTCGGCGTGAACGCGGAACTGCTGATCGACCACGCCTGGGGCTGGGAGCCGGTCACCATCCCCTGGATCAAGGCCTATCGGCCCCAGTCCAGCTCGCTCAACTCCGGGCAGGTGCTCAAGGAGCCTTACAGCGCCGAGAGGGCCCGGCTCATCGTGCGGGAAATGACGGAGCTGCTGGCTCTGGACCTGGTTCGCAAGGGCCTGGTCACCAAAAAGCTGGAGCTGACGATCGGATACGACCGGGAAAGCCTGCGGGTGCTGGTCCCGGGCAATACCCTGGCGGACACGGTCTATGCCGTGGCGAGCACCTCGGAGCCGTACCGGGGCGCCATCGTCTCGGACCCCTATGGGCGGCCCCATCCCAAGCACGCCCACGGCACCGGGAATCTGGACCGCTGGACCAGCAGCACCCGGCGGATCATGCAGACCATGCTGGAGATCTTCGACCGGGTCGTGGACCCGCGGCTGCTGGTGCGTCGGGTGAATATCGCCGCCGTGGCGCTGGAGAGCGAGGGAGAAGCCCGGTCAGAGGGCCCGGAGCAGCTGGATCTCTTTACCGATTACGAGGCGCTGGAGAAGCGCCGGGCGGAGGAAGAAGCGGCGGACGCGCGGGAGCGCCGCCTGCAGCGGGCGACCCTGGCCCTGCAGGAGAAGTACGGGAAAAACGCCCTGCTCAAGGGCATGAATTTTCTGGAAGGCGGCACCACCATCGAGCGGAACGGCCAGATCGGCGGCCACCGCGCCGGGGAGTAGAGGGAGAAAATGGAAAACAGGGAAGACGCGAGGCTCGTTTACGCGGACATTATCGACCACCCCCATCACCGCTCTCTTACCCGTGCGCACATGCCCATGGGAGACCGGGCGGCCCAGTTTTCCGCTTATGACGCCCTGGCGGGGTATTTTGACATGATCGCCGAGGAGGAGCGCTTCACGGACGAGGAGGTCCAGCTGGATGAGAACGCCCTGGCTCTGCTGAACGAAAAGCTGGCCCTGATCGCCGACCGGATCGAGGACGGCGTTCATCCGCGGATCCGTTTCACGGTTTTTGTGCCGGACGAGAGAAAGAGCGGCGGCCGGTACGAACAGGTGACGGACACGGTGTATCAGATCGACGGCGTCCATCGCCGCGTGGTGCTGGACAGCCGCGTCGGACGCGGAGGACAGCGGAAAACACTGGATATTTCCCGGATCGTCGCCATCCGCGGGGACACGGTGGACGGCCTGGAGGAAAGCCAATAGAAAATGCAGGAAAGCCTTGGCTTTCCTGCATTTTTTCAGAGAGAGAAAGGCTTACTTCATGCCGTTCTCATATGCCTCGATCATCTTGCGCACCATCTGGCCGCCGATGGAACCGGCCTGGCGGCTGGTAAGCTCGCCGTTATAACCGTTCTTCAGGCTGACGCCAACCTGAGAGGCGGCTTCCATCTTGAACTTGTCCATGGCCTCGCGGGCAGCGGGGTTCACGAGACGATTGCTGGAATTGGTAGACATGCGTTTCATCTCCTTCAGATCGTATTGGGTTTTTGCCCGTGCTTATCTTTTGCTTCCTGCGCAGCAATATTCCGGTAAAAATTGCAAATTGCGTCTTTACCTGAAAGCAAATTCAGTGTAAAATAATAAGTTGAAAGAATAGACACAGGAGGCAAAGATATGGCCAGGCACTATGCCCCAACCAAAAAGAAAAAGCTGACGCTGAAACTGCCCGAAATGCCTTCGCTGCGCATCAGCGCGCTGCCGAAGCTCTTCTCGCGGGAGAAGCGCAGCTATGCCCCCCGGCGTTTTGTCCGCAGCTTTTCCATGGGAGACATGCTGCTGCTGATGGCGGCCACGCTGCTGTTTATCGCCGCGCTTCTTTTCTCGTTTCCCGCTCTGGTAAAGGGCCTGCTCTTTGCCTTTTCAGCTTTGCTGGCTGCGGCTCCGATGCTTCTTGGGCAGCTCCAGCGGATCCTGGCAAGGAAAATGCCGGACGAAGATCTGTTGGTGATCCTGGCCGCCATCCTGGCCTTCTGCATCGGAGAAGGCATGGGCGGCGCCATCGCGCTGATCCTCTATCGTCTTCTGCAGATCCTGGAAGCCTATACCCAGGAAAAGGGCGATGCCGCCTTTGATCTCTTGCGGGATAAGCTGCCGGAAAAGGCGGGGCTGCTGATCGGCGGAGAAGTCCGGCAGCTTATGCCGGAAGCGGTGGAGCCCGGACAAATCATTCGGGTACAGCCCGGAGAGATCGTTCCGCTGGACGGAAAGATCGTTTCCGGTGTTACGGAGCTGGATCAGTCCGCCCTGACGGGCAACAGCAACGGGAGACGCTGCGGCGTGGGAGATGAGGTTTTTTCCGGCAGCCTGAACTGCGGTTCTGTCATCGACATTGAAGTGACGCGCGCGTTTTCGGACGGCGCGATCACCAGTCTGATCCAGAATGTGGAGGAGTCCGGGAAGTATGAGACCAGCCCCGAGCGTATGTCGAACCGGTTTTCCGTCTGGTGCGCGCCTTGCCTCGCCGCGCTTGCGCTGCTGATCATCCTGATCCCGTCTCTGATCACCGGAAACTGGGTGCGGAATCTCCGAACCGGCGTCATCTTCCTGCTGCTTTCCTCTCCCAGCTCCCTTGCGATCTCGATTTCCGTTTCCTGCCTGGGGGCTGAGCTCAGCGGCGTGTTTCACGGCATCCTCAGCAAGGGACACGACTGCTTTGAAGTTCTGGCCCGGACGAAGACCATGGTATTCGGCAAGACTGGCACCATCACGGAGGGCCGCTTCGAGATCTGTGACGTTTACGCCAACGGCATGGCGCGGGAAGAACTGGTATCCGTGGCCGCGGCAGCTGAGAGCTTCTCCAATCACCCGATCGCACAGTTGCTGAAGGCCGCTGCCAACTGGACCCCTGACATGGCGGAGAACGTGATGGAGGTGGAGGAGATCCCCGGGCGCGGCGTCAGCGCTTTTCTGGAAGGCCGCCACGTCTATGTGGGAAACGCCGCGCTTTTGCGGGAGCATGGGATCCCGTTTCAGGTTCCGTCCCGGGCCGGAGCCGCCATTCACGTGGCGGTGGAGAATCGCTACTGGGGCTATATCCAGATCAGCGACAAGACCAGAGAGGGCTCTTTCGACTCCCTTGAAGCCCTGCGCAGCCAGGGGGTGGATCAGCTGGTGATGCTCACGGGAGACGTTCTCTCGGCCTCCCGGCCCCTGGCCTCTTCCCTGGGCTTTGACCTGATGCGCACCGAGCTCAGTCCGGAGGACAAGGTCTCTGCCATTGAATACCTGATCTCCGGCTCCGGCCAGGGCTGCAGCGTAGGTTTCGTGGGCAACGGAATCAACGACGCGCCCATGCTCCGGGCGGCGGACGTTGGCATTGCCATTGATGCGCTCCACGCCTGGAGCGAGGCGGAAGCGGCGGATATCCTTCTGCTGGACTCCCGGATCGAGAGTCTGCCCGCCGCCATGCGCATTTCCCGCGCGCTGCGCCTTCTTCTGTGGGAAAATCTGGGCTTTATCGCGGGAAGCAAGCTCCTGCTCCTGATCCTGGGGCTGAGCGGGGTGCTGTCCATTCCGCTGGCCGCGGCTCTCAGCACCTTCTGCGGGATTATCGCCCTTTTGAACAGCCTGCGGGCTTTCGGACTGGAATAGCGCGGAGGGCCTATGCATGAACGCCTATGATTTTGACAAAACGATCTTTTACCCGGACAGCTCCTATTGCTTTGTAAAGTTCTGTCTGCGCCACTATCCCCGGGCGGTGCTCAAGGCCTTGCCCGGCTCCGCGCTGACCGGACTGCAGGTCCTGCGCAAACAGGCGGATACCAAGGAACTGAAGGAACAGCTCTTCTCATTCCTTCCCTGGATCGACGATGTGGGACGGGTGGTTGCCGAATTCTGGGACGCGCACCGGGGAAATCTGCAGCCCTGGTATCTGGCACAAAAACGGGCTGACGATGTGATCATCTCCGCCTCTCCCGAGTTTCTGCTGCGCCCCATCTGCGACGAACTGGGCGTTTCGCTGATCGCTACCCGCATGGATCCCTACACCGGAAAGATTCATGGGCTCAACTGTCACGACGAGGAAAAGGTACGGCGGTTCCGGGAGCGATTCCCGGGACTTCGCCCCCAGAATTTTTATTCCGATTCGCAGGCGGACGCGCCCATGGCGGCCCTCGCCGAACGGGCTTTTCTTGTTGCCGACGGCGGACCGATCCTGTGGAGAAAAAAATAAACGAAAAAAACAAGCCTTCGTCAATGAAGGCTTGTTTTTTTCGGCTTTTTGCTTATTAGGACTGCTTGTTGAGCTTGGGAACAAAGGTGTCTCGGATCCCCATGTTTTTCAGACGGGCCTTGACTTTATCATACTGCTTGTTGTACATGATGGTCCGCAGCTCATCGTCCGGGATAAAGCGGCAGTATGCATTGGAAAACGCGTCAAACATATCCTTGTTGGAGGGCTTTGTGCGCAGGATGATCAGAATAATGGCGACCACAGCGCCGAAGGCAAAGGAGAGGATCAGATAGAGGGGACAGAAGTGAATGACGACAAAGAGCAGAATGCCGCCCAAAAGAACGCACACCACATTGGAGACCCAGGTGTAACGGACGGCTCCGACGCTGATCAGATCCGGCTGCAGGGAGTTCATTTTTTTGATCAGGGGATGGGCGATCAAAATGTTAAAGATCAACTGACGTGCAAAAAGGTAGCTCCATAAAAAGCCGCCGAGGACCATTGCGCCGGCCCACATGATTTTCATTTCCATGAGGAATTCCTCCAGTTTTTGAATCTTTTTGTATTGTAGCACAGTCCCGGCCAGGTTTCAAGAATAATTCATGCTCTGCCGCATAGATTGCTTGCGGGATGTGATGGACATGGACAAGAGAGACCTGGCCTTGGACCTGCTGCCCGGCGCATGGAGAGACGCGGCGGAGAAAGTCGGCTGGGCGGAGGCGGAGGAGATCCGGCTGCGGCTGGGTCGAGCGCCTGCGCTGCTGCTGGCCGGAAGCGAACGCGTGTTTCGGCAGGAGCCGGTTACAGAAGAGCAACTGCAGCGGATCCTGGAGAAGGCCACCGGCGCATCCATGCATGCGGCGGTCCAGGGCCTTTCGGAGGGCTATGTCAGCTACCGCGGACTGCGGATCGGCGTCTGCGGCACAGCGGTTACGCGGGAAGGCAAGGTCAGCGCTTTTCGTCATTTGAGTTCTCTGGCGGTACGGATCCCAAAAGAATGCCGCGGCATCTGCGACGAGGCCGCCGAAGCGCTGCTGCGCTGGGGCTTTCGGAACACCCTGGTGTCGGGACCTCCCGGAGCGGGAAAGACGACCGCGCTGCGGGAACTGATCCGCCGTTTGTCCGACAGCGGACTGCGCCTCGGCGTGGCGGACGAGAGAAATGAACTCTCCGCACAGGACGAAACGGGGACATGCTTTGATCTGGGCCGCTGCAGCGACGTGATCTGCGGCGTACCCAAGGCGGAAGCGGCTATGATGCTCTTGCGGGGGATGAATCCGCAGATCCTGGCTATGGACGAGATCACCGCCCGAAAAGACGGAGAAGCGCTGCGCCGCGTATACGGCTGCGGCGTCGGGATCCTTGCCAGCGTCCACAGCGCCGATCCCCGGAAAGAAACAGGGGGACAAGCGAGGACCCTGCTGGATCAGGGGCTGTTTTCCCAACTTCTGATCATCCGGCAGGAAGGGGCGCGAAGAAGGTATACGCTGGAAAAATGGCCGCCGTGAAGGTCCTGGGAGCAATCCTGGTCCTGTCCGGGAGCGCGCTTTTTGGTTTTAGAATCTGCAGCGCGGACAGAGACCGGCTGAATCTGCTGCGGGAGCTTATTTATGCCCTGGAACAGCTTCAGGGCGAGCTGGAGCTGCGCTGCGCACCGTTTCCGGATCTTTTCCTTTCTGTCTCGAACCGTGCGCAGGGGAAAGCCTGCGGCTTCCTGCGCGATGTCACCGAAAAGATGAAAAGGCTGGGGGAGGAGAGCTTCGCGGAGATCTGGAGCCGCCAGGTCCAGCGCGCATTTCCGGCTCTCTCGGAGGAGGAGAGGGACGAGCTGTCTCGTCTCGGCATGACCCTGGGCAAGATGGATCTGGAAGCGGAACTGCGCGCGCTGGCCGGATGCCGGGCTTATCTGGGCTTGAGGCTGAGCGATTTGCAGGAGCAGCTGCCAGGGCGGAGGCGGCTGATCCTGGGACTCAGCGCCGCGGCGGGCCTTGTCACGGTGATACTGATGATTTAGGGGCGGTAAAAGCAATTTGCCGTCCGGCGAGGATACGATGGATGTTGACCTCATTTTCAAGATAGCCGCCGTGGGGATCTTGGTGGCGGTGCTGAATATCCTGCTGCAGCGCTCCGGACGGGACGAGCAGGCGCTGATGACCACCATTGCGGCGCTGGTTGTGGTACTTATGATCGTGGTGAGAAAGATCAGCGAGCTTTTCGATCTCATCAAAACTCTGTTTGACTTGTAGCATGTCGATCATTCTGAAAATCGGCGGCGCCGCGCTGCTGACAGCTGTGGTCGGACTGCTGCTGCGACGGCACAATCCGGAGACCGCGTTGCTGCTGGGCGCCGTTACGGCGCTGGCGGCGCTGCTCGGATCCTTCCGGCTGCTGGAAGGGCTGCGGGAACTGCGCGGGCTTTTGCGGCCCATGCTGGGAGAAGGCAGCGAGGTGCTGATGACGCCGGTGTTCAAATGCCTGGGGATCGTACTGGTCAGCAGGTTTTGCTCCGAGCTCTGCCGGGACGCCTCCCAGCAGAGCGTGGCGGCGGCGGTGGAAATGGCGGGCAGCGCCTGCTGCGTCAGTGTGGTACTGCCGCTTCTGGTGAGCGTACTGAAGATTCTGGGGGGACTTATGTGAAGAAGCTGCTCTGCGTCCTGCTGCTTCTGCCGCGTCTTCTGGGACTCGGGGATTTGACGGAGGTCGAAGAGGAAACGGCCAGACAGACCGGCGTCTATCAGGTGGAGGAAAGCTTGCAGGAGGACGAGCGGGCCTTGAGCGGAGAACTGAGGCTGGACGGAGGATACGACGCGCAGGGAGCACTGGGCAGGCTTTGGGAACGTTTTCTGCGTGCAGCGCGGGAAAGTCTTGCGAAAGAGCTGGGCTTTGCCGTGAGGCTGGTGTTGATCGCGCTTTGCTGCAGCTTGTGCGTGGCGCTCTGCCCCGGAACGAGGATCCCGCCCTGGCTGGAGATCACGGCCTGCTGCACCGCGGTCACCCTCCTGGCCGGAAGCCTGGACGGCGTGATGGGACAGGCTCTGGCCACGCTGAACCGACTGCAGGATTATGCGCTGGCGGCGTTTCCCGCCTTTTTTACTACGGTTGCCGCCTGCGGGGCGACGGCTTCCGCCGCGGTCCGCTATGCCTCCGTGAGCTTTGCGGCGGAGCTTTTTATGAAGCTGTCCCAGGATCTGGTTTTGCCGCTGATCGAGGCGTATCTGGCAGTCAGCGTCTGTTCCGCGATTTTTGACAATCCGCTGCTGCAGGCGGTCTCCCGGATAGGAAAATGGTGCGCCTGCACGGGCATGAGTCTGCTGACTTTGGGCTTCTGCACCTATATCGGGATCTCCGGCGTCATCAGCGGCAGCGCGGACGCGGCGGCGGTAAAGGCCGCAAAGACCGTGCTCGCTTCCGCGCTGCCGGTGGTTGGCGGTATCCTTTCGGACTCGGCTTCCGGTATGCTGGCGGCGGCGTCACTGATCAAAAACTCTGCGGGCGTGTTCTGTCTCATCGCGGTATGCTGCATTTGCGTCGTCCCCTTTGCCGCGCTGGCGGTGAAGCTGCTGGTTTTTAAGGCGGCGGCCGCCCTGGCCTCTTTAGGGGGAAGCGAGCGCTATTCCCGCCTGATTTCCGGCTTCGGCTCGGCTTTCGGGATGCTCCTGGGCCTGGTGGGATCCTTCGGGTTTATGCTCTTTTTCTCTTTCCTCTCGGGGATACGGGTGGTCAGTCCGATATGAGCGCATGGATCCGTTTGCTCTGCGGCCTGTCCATCCTCTGCGGCCTGGCGCGGAGTTTCTGCCCCGAGGGCAGCGGAAAGCGCGCGCTGTCCTTTGTCTGCGCCGTGGTGCTGCTGGCGGGCTTTGTCCGAGCTCTGGGCGGGCTGAACTGGGAGTCCTACAGTCTGGAGATCGATAAGCTCCGACAGCGGCAGGAGCAGTTTCTGCAGCAAAGCGAAGAAACAGCGCGTTCTCTGGACCGAACGGTCATAGAGCGGGAATACGGCGCATATATCATGGACATGGCCGCAGACAGGGGCATGGAGCTCGAAGCCGCAAAGGTCAGTGCCCAGTGGAGTCTGGAGGGGCTGTGGCTTCCATGGTCCGTTGCCCTTACCGGAAACCTGGGAGCGGAGGAGCGGGCGCTGCTGAGCGCCTGGATCGAGGCAGATCTGGGCGTTCCAAAAGAGCGTCAGGAATGGAGGCAGCATGGAGAATAAGACGCTGAAAAGGCTCCTTCCCGAAAAATTTCGTATCCCCGCCCTGGTGCTGGTCCTGGGCCTGGCGCTGATGCTGCTGCCGGGACTGGGATCGGAAACGAAAGAGACCGTAGGACCTGAAGAGAAGCTTCAGACCCTGCTCTGCGAAACAAGCGGCGTGGGAGAGGCGCGGGTGCTGATATCCGAAAAGGGCGTTGTGGTGATCTGCGCCGGAGCGGAGGATCCCGGCGTGCGGCTGGATATACTTCGCGCGGTCGGTTCATATACTGGCTTCGGGTCGGATAAGATCACCGTGCTGAAAATGGCAGATCAATCTTAGGGAGGAATCGAGAAGATGAAGAACAGGAAACGCAATATCACAATGATCGCCGTGCTGCTGTTCGTGTGCGCGGCGGTATCGCTGAACTGGTCCTACAATCAGCGCTGGGGAAAACCGGACGACGAAATGGTGCAGGCTATGGACGAAGCGCGCAACAGCGCGGACGCCGCTTACAATCAGGCCGTGGCGACAGGCGCCTCCGCCTACTTTGCCGAGGCCAGGCTGACCAGACAGACGTCCAGGGACGAGGCTTTGGCTCTGCTGCAGACCGCGGCCACGGCGGAGACCGCTTCTCAGGAGACCATAGACGGCGCCATGAACGCCATATCCTCTATGGCGGCCAACTCCATGAAAGAATCTCAGATGGAGAATCTTTTGATTGCCAAGGGCTTTACAGACTGCGTAGTTTACATCGGCGGCGGGGGCGTCACCGTTGCGGTCCCGGCGCCCTCCGAGGGGCTCAGCGAAGAGTCAGTGGCCCGTATCACGGAGATCGTCTGCCGGGAGACGGAGTACGAGGCCTCCCAGCTCAGCATCATCGAGGTACGCGGCTGAAGCGATAGTACGAAGAAATGAACACAAAACAAGCGCAGAAAGCCCGGTCGGAAAGACCGGGCTTTTCGCGTATTGAGGCGACTAAATGATGCAGGAGGATTCTTCTGTCCTTTGGGGCTTGCAAAATCTGAGTTTGCATTGTATGATTACACTATTGTATATACAAGATATGGAAAGCGGGAGCAGGTTTGGAAAGTATCAGTTCACGGAAAAACGCCTATATCCGACATGTGCGGCAGCTTAGCGCCGACGGGGACTATCGACGGGCGCAGGGGGAATATCTCTGCGACGGGATGAAGACCCTCCGGGAGGCGCTTCATTTCGGCGCTCGTGTCACCAGCGTCCTTTGGAAGGAACGGGCGGGGGAGATCGAGCTGCCGGAGGAGACGAAGCAGTACTGCGTACCCGGGGATCTGTTCGACTACGCCTCGCCCATGAGCAGCAGCCCGGGACCTCTCTTTACCGTGGCTGTTCGGGGCTGCGGAAAGCCCGGGAAGCTTTCAAACGCCATCGTGCTGGAGGGGGTGCAGGATCCAGGCAACGTGGGCACCGTCATCCGCACCGCCAACGCCTTCGGCATCGGCGCCGTGATCCTGACGGGGGACTGCGCGGATCTCTACCATCCCAAAACCGTCCGTGCCACCATGGGCGCCATCTTCCGTCAGCCGGTGCTGGAGATGGACCTGGCCTTTCTGGCGGACTTTCTGAAGGACCATGGCCTGCCGCTCTACGCCGCGGCGCTGGATCCGCAGGCGGTGGATCTGCGGGAGGTCTCTCTGCGCCATGCGGCCGTGGCCGTGGGCAGCGAGGGGCGAGGCCTGAGCGCGGCGCTCATCGCCATAAGCGAAAAAACCGTTATCATCCCCATGCAGGCGGACAGCGAATCCCTGAACGCCGCGGTGGCCGCCGCGGTGCTGATGTGGGAGGCCGTCCGCTGAAAGGAACAGCGCAGACAGAGAGAGGGTGAAGCCTTGGCTGCTTTGGAATATTGGATCTGGCTCTCCGCCGCAGCGGTCAGTCCCAAGGGGAAGAACGCGCTTCTGGAGCAGTACGGCGACCCGGAAGCCGCCTTTTTCGCGCCTAAGGGCTCGTTTTCCGCTGTTTCGGGTCTTTCGGCCCTGGAGGCTCAGCGGCTGGAACAGCGGGACCTTTCCCAGGTGCGTTCGATCCTGGACGCTTGCAGGCGGCAGGATCTGCGTATCCTGACCTATCAGGACGCGGCCTATCCCCGCAGACTTCGGAATATTTACGCCCCGCCTGTGGTATTGTATCAGAAAGGAACCCTGCCCGATGTGGACGGGGAAGCGCTCATCTCCGTGATCGGCACCCGGAAGGCCAGCGTTTACGGCCTGCGGACCGGACGGGAGCTGGCCTGGCAGATCTGCCGCTGCGGCGGCAGCGTGGTGTCGCTCCTGACCACCGGCGTGGACGCGGAGGCGGCCCGGGGCGCCCTGCTGGCGGACGGGCGCTGTATCGGCGTGCTGGGCACCGCCCACGAAGAAGACCGCTCCGTATTGGGACGTGAGCTTGCATCCCGCGGCGCTTTGATCAGCGAATACCCGCCTGGCACCCGTTTCCAGAAATCTTTCTTCCGGGACCGCAACCGTATCGCAGCCGGCCTTTCTGTCGGCGTGGTGGTCGTGGAAGCGCCGGAACACAGCGGCACCCGCCTTTTCGCCCAGGAAGCGCTGGAGCAGGGCAAGGAGGTCTTCGCCGTACCCGGCAATGTAAACGCCGAGAACAGTGCCGGCACGCTGGCTATGCTGAAGGAGGGCGCAAGGCTTGCCACCTGCGGCTGGGATGTGTTGGAGGACTTTCAGAACCTGTTCCCGGGAAAGCTGCACGACGCCGGGCGGGAGAAGCCTCCCGGAGACGGGCAGCTCCCCGCGCCGCCTGCCCCGCCGCCCGATCCGGAGCCGGAGCCGGAAAAGCCCGTTGACAAGAAAGCGGAGCCGGTCTATATTGACCTGAGAGAACAGCTCTCCGGTTTGCCGGAGGAACAGCTTGCGATCCTGACGGCCATCGAAAAGGAGAGCACCCATGTGGACGATATCATTCTCCGCACGGGGCTTCCCACCGGAACAGTCCTGCGACACCTGACGATGCTGACCATCAAGGGCTATGTCAGACGCAATCCGGGCAATTTCTTTCAGCTGAATATCACAAAGAAGTGAGGAAACAACATGGCAAGAGCAAAAGACCTTGTGATCGTGGAATCCCCGGCCAAGGCCAAGACGATTGAAAAATACCTGGGCAGCAATTTCAAGGTTACCGCGTCCATGGGACACCTGCGGGATCTTCCCAAGAGCAAAATGGGCGTTGATATAGAGCGGGGTTTTGAGCCCCAGTATATCCCCGTGCGGGACAAGGCGGAGCTCATTCAGGAACTGAAAAAAGCCTCCAAAAGCGCCAAAACGGTCTACCTGGCAACAGACCCTGACCGGGAGGGCGAGGCCATCTCCTGGCATTTGAAGGAGCTGCTGGAGCTGCCGGACGAAAAGGCCCGCCGGGTGACCTTCAACGAGATCACCAGAAAGGTCGTCACCGAGAGCATCCAGCATCCCCGGGATATCGACCAGAACCTGGTGGACGCGCAACAAGCCCGGCGGATCCTGGACCGGATCGTGGGCTATACGCTCTCGCCGCTCCTGTGGCGCAAGGTCAAGCGCGGCCTCTCCGCCGGCCGGGTCCAGTCTGTGGCGACCCGCATGGTGGTGGATCGGGAGGAAGAGATCCAGAACTTCGTGAAGGAGGAGTACTGGCTGCTGGACGCGCTGCTCTCTCTGGAGGAGGGCGGCAGCTTTACCGCCCGTTTCTACGGCAGGGGCGACAAAAAGGTGGAGCTCAAATCCCGGGAGGATGTGGACGCCGTCGTTGACGCTGTGAAGGACGCGCCCTTTACGGTGGAAAGCGTCAAGCGCGGCGAGAAGCAGCGCAGCCCCGCGCCTCCCTTCATCACCTCCACCCTGCAGCAGGAGGCCTCGCGGCGGCTGAGCATGACGCCCCGGCGCACCATGTCCATCGCTCAGCAGCTCTATGAAGGCGTGGAGATCGCCGGACAGGGCTCCGTGGGCCTCATCACCTATATGCGTACCGACTCGCTCCGGCTCTCGGAGGAAGCTCTCAGCGCGGCCAGAAGCTATATCGGCGAACATTACGGCAGCGCCTATCTCCCGGCCCAGCCCCGGCGCTACAAAACCAAGGCCGGCGCCCAGGACGCCCACGAGGCCATCCGCCCCACGGACGTGCGCCTGTCGCCGGAAATGGTCCGCAAGGACCTGACCCAGGAGCAGTACCGGCTGTACCGGCTGATCTGGGGGCGCTTTACCGCCAGCCAGATGGCCAACGCCGTCTATGACAGCGTATCCGTGGAAGTGGGCAGCGCGGGCTACAGCTTCCGCGCCAATTACTCGGAGCTGAAGTTTCCCGGCTATACCGCCGTTTACGAGGAGGCAAAGGACGAGGAGAGCGACGAGATCTCCAGTCCGCTGCCCAGCCTGCGGGAAGGGGAGAAGCTGCATCTGGAAAAGCTGACCCCGGATCAGCAGTTCACCCAGCCGCCCGCCCGCTACACCGAGGCCACGCTGATCCGCGCCATGGAGGAAAAGGGCATCGGCCGCCCCTCCACTTACGCGCCCACCATCACCACCATCACCGCCCATGATTACGTGCTCAAAGAGGGCAAGTATCTGCGGCCCACGCCCCTGGGTCAGGTGGTGACGGAACTGATGAAGGATCACTTCGCCGATATCGTGGATCTGAAATTCACCAATCATATGGAAGAGGAACTGGACGGCATCGAGCAGGGCAATGCCGCCTGGCGGGACGTCCTGCAGGAGTTTTATCAGGGCTTCCATTCGGAGATGGAGCAGGCTGAGAAGGACCTGGACGGCGTGCGCATGAAGGTCCCCGACGTGCTCAGCGACGAGGTATGCGAGGTCTGCGGCCGCCAGATGGTGGTCAAGAAGGGACGTTTCGGCCAGTTCCTGGCCTGCCCCGGCTTCCCGGAATGCACCTTTACCAAGCCCATCGTGGTGGAAATGCCCGGAAAATGCCCCAAGTGCGGCAGCAAGATCCTCAAGCGCACCTCCAAGAAGGGTTACGTGTTTTACGCCTGCGAGCGGGGCACCGACTGCGGTTTTATTACCTGGGACGTGCCGACCAAGGACTTTTGTCCCGCCTGCGGCAAGACCATGTTCAAAAAATCCGGCCGGGGCGCGCTGAAGCCATTCTGCGTAAACGAGTCCTGCGTGAACTTCCTGCCCGAGGACAAACGGGGCTATCCCAAGCGGAAAAGCGCCGCCTCAGCGGAAGAAGGAAAGCCTGCCGCCAGGAAGCCCGCGGCCAAAAAGACCGCGGCGAAGAAAAGCGCGGCCAAAAAGCCGGCGGCGAAAAAGACAGGCACTCGCAAGAGCGCCAAGACGAAGGAGTAAGCCATGGAGCGCGTGACTGTTTTGGGCGCGGGCCTGGCCGGAAGCGAGTGCGCCTGGCAGCTGGCAAAGCGCGGCATTCCGGTAAGGCTTGTAGAGATGAAGCCGCTGAAAATGAGCCCCGCCCACCATTCCGAATACTTTGCGGAGCTGGTCTGCTCCAATTCCCTCCGCAGCGACGAGCTCACCAACGCCGTCGGTCTCCTGAAGGAGGAGATGCGCCGCCTGGGCTCCGTCGTCATGGAAAGCGCCGAGAAGAACCGGGTGGCAGCCGGCGGCGCCCTGGCGGTTGATCGGGTGGGCTTCGCCCGCAGCATCACCGAGCGGCTGGAGGCCTGCCCGAACATCGAGATCGTCCGGGCGGAGGCGACCCAGATCCCCGAGGGCCAGGTCGTGATCGCCACGGGGCCTCTTTCCAGCGACGCCATTGCCGAGCGCATCGCGGAGCTCTGCCCCGAGAGCGACCTGCATTTTTACGATGCGGTGGCTCCCATCGTGACCCTGGAGAGCGTGGATATGGACAGCGCCTTCTTCGCCTCCCGCTATGACAAGGGCACCGCGGACTATGTGAACTGCCCCATGGACAGGGACGAGTACCTGGCCTTCGTGACGGAGCTGGTCTCTGCCAGGGAGGCGGAGGTCCACGGCTTTGACGACGCCGGGGTCTTCGAGGGCTGCATGCCTGTGGAGGTCATGGCCCGCCGGGGTGTGGACACGCTGCGTTACGGTCCTCTGAAGCCGGTAGGGCTGAAGGATCCCCGGACGGGGAAGGAAAACTACGCCGTGGTCCAGCTCCGGCGGGACAACGCGGACGGCACGCTCTACAATCTGGTGGGCTTCCAGACCCATCTGACCTGGGGCGAGCAAAAGCGGGTCTTCTCCATGATCCCGGCCCTGCGCAATGCGGAGTTCGTGCGCTACGGCGTCATGCACCGCAACACCTATCTGAACAGCCCCCAGCTGCTGGACCGCTATTATCGCCTGCGCAGCGACCCGCGCATCTCCTTTGCCGGGCAGATGACCGGCGTGGAGGGCTATGTGGAGTCCGCCGCCTCCGGAATGCTGGTGGGTATCGAGACGGCGGCCCGGGTGCTGGGCCTCCCTTCGGTGGACTTCCCTCAGGAGACGGCCATCGGCGCGCTGGGGCTCTACATATCCGGCGGCAGCGTGGGAGATTTCCAGCCCATGAACATCAATTTCGGCATCATCAGCCCCCTGGGCTACCGGGTCAAAGGCAAACGCAACAAAAACGCCGAGATTTCCCGGCGCTCTTTGGAGATCATAGAAAAGCTGCGGGAGAAGGAGGTCTTTCAGCATGAAGATCATCGTTGACGCCATGGGCGGGGACAATGCCCCTCTTGAAATCGTCAAGGGCGCGCTCCGCGCGAAAAAAGAGCTGGGCGTGGACCTGGTTCTGGTTGGGAAGGAAGAGGCCGTGCGGGAGATCCTGAGCGCCGAAGGGCAGACGGATCTGAGCGGCATCGAGCTGGTGGACGCCCGGGACGTGGTCACCATGGAGGACGATCCCAGCACCGCCACCCGCCGGAAGAAGGACTCTTCCATGGCCGTGGCTCTGAATCTTTTGAAGGACGGCAGGGGAGACGCCCTGGTCTCCGCAGGCAGCACGGGCGCGCTGCTTACGGGCGCGACGCTCACGGTCAAACGCATCAAAGGCATTCGCCGGGCGGCGCTGGCTCCGGTACTGCCCGCAGGCAAGAACGGCGTTATGCTCATTGACTGCGGCGCCAATGTGGAGTGCACGGCAGAGTATCTGCTGCAGTTCGCCTATATGGGCAGCTTTTACGCCAAGCGCATGATGGGCTGCGCAAATCCCCGGATCGGCCTGCTGAACGTGGGCACTGAGGACACCAAGGGCGGCATTCTCCAGCACCAGACCTTCGCGCTGCTGAAGCAGGCTTCCGAAGAGGGCCGCATCAACTTCGTGGGCAACGTGGAGGGCACGGGCGTCTTTGGCGGCAGCGTGGATGTGGTCGTCACCGACGGCTTTACCGGCAACGTCCTGCTCAAAGGCACCGAGGGCGTCATCAAGTACATGATGAAGTCCCTGAAAGGCGTGTTTTACAAGACTGCCTTTAACAAGCTGGCGGCGCTGGTCCTGAAGAAGGATCTGGGCGCCATGAAGAAATCCCTGGATGTGAATGAGGTGGGCGGCACAGCCCTGGTGGGCATCTCCAAGCCCGTCATCAAGGCCCACGGCTCCTCCAACGCGGCCAGCTTTTTCGCCGCCATCCGTCAGGCCGTGAACTTCGTGAACGCCGACATCATCCGGGAAATCACCGAGCATATCGACGATATGAAACTGAAAGCGGAGTAATATGCAGGAGCTTGAGAGAAAAATCGGATATCGCTTCCGGGACTGGCGTCTGCTGGAGACGGCCCTGACACACAGTTCCTACGCCAACGAGCGACGGGACGAGGGCTGCGAGAGCTATGAGCGGCTGGAATTCCTGGGCGACTCGATCCTGGGCCATGTGACGGCGGACTTTCTCTATCGGCAGGAGCCGACGATCCCGGAGGGGAGGATGACCCGGCTTCGCGCCGAGCTGGTGTGCGAGGCCAGCCTCCACCGCATCGCGCAGCGTCTGGATCTGGGTCGTTATATGCGTCTGGGCAAAGGCGAGGAGCGCACCCGGGGGCGGGAACGCCCCTCCATCCTGGCGGACATGGTGGAGTCTCTGATCGCCGCCATGTATCTGGATTCCGGCAGTCTGGAGCAGCCACGGCGCTTCATTCTGGAGGAACTGCTGGAGCAGGCGGATCTGGGGGAGCAGCACCAGAGCGAGGACTACAAAACCATGCTCCAGGAGCTGGTGCAGCGCCGCCCCAATCAGAAGATCGGCTATGAGCTGCTCAGCGAGTCCGGACCGGACCACGACAAGACCTTCCGATTCCGCGTTACGATCAACGGCCAGGCTGTGGGCGAAGGCAGCGGCCGCAGCAAAAAAGAGGCCGAGCAGATGGCGGCGAAGCAGGCGCTGGAGGCTATGCAGCCATGAGCGCACGGCGTTCGATCCTGCCGGTGTTCGTGCCCCATATGGGCTGCCCCCATGCATGCGTGTTCTGCGATCAGCGCCGGATTTCCGGGAAGCGCAAAACAGTGACGCCGGAGGACGTCCGCGCTCTGGTAAAACAGGCTGCCGCCCTGCCCCGCTCCGGGGCGGCGCGGCAGCTCGCTTTTTACGGCGGCAGCTTTACGGCCATCCCGGAAACGGTGCAGGCTGCTCTTCTTGAAGCGGGGCGGGAAGCGATGGAAGCCGGACAGGTGGACAGCCTGCGCCTCTCCACGCGCCCAGACGCCGTCGATGAGAGGATCCTGGAGCGCCTTTGGTCCTTCGGCGTCCGCACCATCGAGCTGGGCGCCCAATCCATGGACGAAGAGGTCCTGCGCCGTGCCGGGAGAGGACACAGCGCAAAGGACCTGCGCCGTGCAGCTCGGATGATCCGCGAGGCCGGGTTTGAGCTGATCCTGCAAATGATGACAGGTCTGCCGGGGGATACGCTGGAAAAGAGCCTGTACACCGCCCGGGAGCTGATCGCACTGGAGCCGGACGGGGTTCGGATCTATCCCACGGTGATCGTGCGGGGGACGGAGCTCTTCGATTTATGGCGGCGGGGCGAATACCGGGAGCACACGGTGGAGGAAGCGGTGAACTGGTGCGCAAGGCTCCTGCCGCTGTTCGAGGAGGCGGGAATCCCGGTGATCCGGCTGGGGCTGAATCCCACGGAGGAGCTATCCGGGGGCGAAGCGGCTGCCGGCGCCTATCACCCCGCCCTGGGCGAGCTGGTCAAAAGCCGGATCCTGCTGAACCGGGCGCGGGAGCTGCTGCGGACCGTCCCGCCCGGAAAGGTCAAACTGGGCGTGCGCAGTTCGCTGCTCTCTCAGGCGCTGGGTCAGCATCGGCGGAATCTGGAGACGCTCAGACGAGAATTCCCGCATCTTGCGACGGAAATCGTACCTGTGGACGACGCTGCGGAAGACCTGTTTTTCCTGGAGCAAAAAGTTTGAAAATAGCGCGGTTTCCTCTTGATTTAACTATAATACATGGTATAATCCTCTTTGCGACTCGATCCGAACGTTTTCGGGCAGAGATCCATTTCATGTGAAGGAGCTGTTTGACATGGACTACCTGGGCGGCGTAGTGGGAAGCATTTTTAAGATGATCTTTGTGATTTTCGCCATTGGCATGGTGGGCTATTTCCTGGGCGCGATCAGCGTCAAGGGCGTGTCCCTGGGCACGGCAGGTGTGCTGCTGGCTGCGCTTCTGTACGGTATTATTACCAGTTATGTCCCCACGTTCCATGTGGGCGAGAAAGAGATCGTCCTGTTCAGCGATACGATCAAGAGCAATTTCAGCCTGGTATCCAGCATCGGCACGGCGATGTTCGTGACTTCGGTCGGCTTCATTGCCGGTCCCAAGTTCTTCCGCAGCTTTAACCGCGCCACCATGTCCTATGTTTACATGGGCATGATCACCATCGGCCTCGGCAGCCTGGTGACGGTGATTTTCGTCCTGCTGGACAAGAATCTGCCCGCGCCGCTTGCCACGGGCCTGATGACCGGCGCTCTCACCAGCACCCCCGGCCTCTCCGCTGCCAAGGAAGTGGCGGAGGAGGGCGCGGACCTGGTCACCGCGGGCTACGGCATTGCCTACCTCTTCGGCGTGCTGGGCGTGGTTTTCTTTGTGCAGCTCATGCCCCGGATCCTGAAGGTCAATATCGCCGAGGAGCGGGAGCGCTTCGTGGCAGCCAATATCATTCCCGCCGGTCAGATCAAGCGCAGCCTGGAGAAGGTGGACCCCTTCGGTTTCCTCCCCTTCTTCCTGGCGGTCACGCTGGGCTGCGTCATCGGCGCCATCAAGATCCCCGGCATCAACTTCTCCCTGGGCAATTCCGGCGGCTGCCTGATCGCCGGCCTGGTGGTGGGTCACTTCGGTCATCTGGGCAAGATCGACCTGCGCATCGAAAAGAACACCCTGAACTTCTTCCGGGAGCTGGGCCTGGTGCTCTTCCTCATCGGAGCCGGCGTCCCCGGCGGCGTGAACTTCATCGCCAATGTGAAGATTTCCTATTTCCTCTACGGCGCCCTGATCACGCTGATCCCCATGATCGGCAGTTATTTCATCGGCCGCTACGTGTTCAAGCTGGACATTTTCAACAATCTGGGCTCCATCACCGGCGGCATGACCAGCACCCCCGCCTTGGGCGCGCTGATCACCACCGCCGGCACCGACGAAGTGGCCGCCTCCTATGCCGCCACGTATCCGGTGGCCCTGGTGTTTGTGGTCATCGCGGCCAAGGTCATCGTGGTGCTGCTTTGATCCGTTTTTGATTCCATCCGCCGCGGGAAGCCTCCCGCGGCGGTTTTTCTGTCTGAAAAACGGCAAAAAATGGGGCCTTTCCCTTGCAGGATCAGAAAGAATATGGTAAAATACAGAATCTGATTTTTTGCCGTTTTTCCCCGGGAAAAGGGAAGCACAAAAAGAAGGCCCGGTCCCGTCGAGCACGGCGCACCGGGAGATAAGAGGAAAGCATGTACCTGCGTGCCATAGAGATCCAGGGCTTTAAATCCTTTGCGGACAAGACAAGACTCACCTTTGAAAAAGATATCACCGCCATCGTCGGTCCCAACGGCTCCGGCAAGTCCAATATTGCCGACGCTGTTCTTTGGGTCATGGGCGAGCAGCGCAGCAAGGCGCTGCGGGGCGCCAAGATGGAGGACGTGATCTTCGGCGGGACCGAAAAGCGCAATCCCCTCGGCTTTGCGCAGGTGTCTCTGATCATCGATAATTCCGCTCGCATTTTTGATTCCGACAGTCCTGAGATCATGCTGACCCGCCGTTATTACCGCAGCGGGGAAAGTGAATATTATATCAACAAGGAGCCCGTCCGCCTGAAGGACATCAACAGCCTGCTGATGGATACCGGACTGGGACGGGACGGTTATTCCATCATCGGCCAGGGCCGCATCGCCGAGATCGTGTCCAGCAAGAGCACGGATCGACGGGAGGTATTTGAAGAAGCCGCCGGTATTTCCCGCTACCGCTACCGGAAGGAAGAGGCGGAGCGGAAGCTGGAGAAGACCGAGGAGAACCTGCAGCGCATCCGGGACAAGATCGAAGAGCTGGAAATGCAGGTGGGACCTCTGAAGAGTCAGGCCGAGACCGCGAAGCGCTATCTGCTGCTGCGGGATGAACTGCGCGTGATGGAGATTTCCGCCTGGATGACGACGCTGGACAAGCTCCACGCCCAGGCGGACAAGATCCGACTGGAGTATGAGCAGGCGCAGAGCAGTCTGGAACAGGCCAAGGCCGAACTGGAAGCGCTCTATGCCTCCTCCGGCAGCATCACCGAGCGGATGCAACGCAAGGATATCGAGATCGAACAGGTGCGGGAACGGCTCAGCCAGGTGGACGCTCTGGCATCGGAATGTGAAGCCAATATCGCCGTGCTGCGGGCCAATGTCAAAAGCAGCATGGAGCAGAAAGATCGGCTGCTTCGGGATATCCGGGAGCAGGAGAGCCGCACGGCGGAGATCCGCGCCGGCATCACAGAAGGGGAGACCCGGCTTTCGGAGATCGAGCTGGAGCTCAAAAACCTGCAGGAAGAGAACAGCCGCTGCGCAAACATTCTGGACGGCTGCCGCATGAAGCTCAAAAACAGGGAAGAGCTGCTGAGTCAGCAGAGCGAGAGGCTCAACACCCTGTCGGTGGACGGGCGCAGCATGGACGGGCGCATCCGCATGCTCTCCGAGATGGAAAAGGATTACGAGGGCTATTCCCGGGCGGTGAAAAGCGTCATGCGAGAGAGCGAGCGCGGGAATATCCGCGGCGTTCACGGGCCGGTGGCCAATCTCCTGCGGGCGGACGAGGAATGCACTCTTGCCATCGAGACGGCCCTTGGCTCGGCTGCCCAGAACATCGTGATCGACAGCCAGAACGACGGCCGCCTGGCCATTGAGATGCTCAAGCGCACGGACGCCGGCCGGGCGACCTTCCTGCCGCTGGATACCATGCGCGGAAGCCTCATGCAGGACGCGCCGGAGCGGGACCCCGGCTTCGTAGGCATTGCCGCAGAGCTGGTGCGATATGACAAGCAATATGAGCAGATCGTGCTGAATCTGCTGGGCCGCACTGTGGTGGCCGAGAGCCTGAGCGACGCGATCCGCATGTCGAAAAACAACGGCAATCGCCTGCGGATCGTCACCCTGGACGGGCAGATGATCCACGCCGGCGGTTCCATGACCGGCGGCAGCAGCGCCAAAACCAGCGGATTCCTGTCCCGGGCCAACGAACTGGAAAGGTTGAAAAAGCAGCGCAAGAAGCTGGCCGCGGAAGAAAAGAGCTGCAGCGACAAGCTGGAGAAGCTCAAGTCCGACGTTGCAGGCGCACGCTATCAGCTGGATATGGCCCTGGAGGATCAGGCGGATCTGCGAAGCAGAAGCTCTTCTCTCGAAGCGGAGCAGCGAGCTACCAACAGCTCTTTGCAGCAGCTTCGGATCCTGCTGGACAGTCTGACCGGGGACAGCGAAAGCCGCAAAGCCGCGGTGGACGCCGCCCAGCGTCAGATCGAGAGCTTCCAGCAGCGCCAGAAGGAGAAGGAAGATCGACTCGCGGAGATCCGAGGCAAGGCGCAAAGTCTGCGGGATGAGATCGCCGCGCTCAGCGCAAGCAAGCTTGACCTGGAAGGAAAACGGACCAAGGCGGAAAAAGACGCCCAAGCCCGCAACGCCCAGATCCTGGATCTGGAACGCACCGCAGCGCGGATCGAACAAAAGAAGCTCTCCGCCGATATGGAGGAGAAGCAGATCCTGGACAAGCTCTGGGAAAACTATGAATTGAGCCACAGCGCCGCGGCCGCCCTGCGTCAACCGGTGGAAAACCTGCAGAAAGCCAACAAGGCCATCGGCGAGATGCGCCGGCAGATCAGCGCCCTGGGGGATGTGAACCTGGGCGCCATTGCGGAGTATGAGCGGGTCAATACCCGCTATGAATTCCTCACCGGCCAGCGGGACGACGTGGAGAAAGCCAAGAAGGAGCTGCTGGACATCATTTCCCAGATCACCGGCGAGATGACCGACGTTTTCCTGACCCGTTTCAGGGAGATCGACAGCTGTTTCCGGGAGACTTTTCTGGAGCTCTTCGGCGGCGGAAAAGCATCCCTTCGGCTGGAGGACGAGACGCAGCCTCTGGACTGCGGCATCGAGATCAAGGTCCAGCCCCCGGGCAAGGCTCTGTCCAATATCAGCCTGCTCTCCGGCGGTGAGATGGCCTTTGTGGCCATCGCCCTGTACTTTGCGATCCTGAAGGTCCGGCCCACGCCCTTCTGCGTGATGGACGAGATCGAGGCCGCCCTGGACGAGGCGAACGTGACGCGCTTTGCGGAATACATGCGCCGCATGGCCGACAAGACCCAGTTCCTGGTGATCACCCACCGCCGGGGAACCATGGAGGAGGCGGACCTGCTCTATGGCGTGACCATGCAGGAAAAGGGCGTATCTACCGTGGTGGAGCTGGACCTGGAAAGCGCGAAAAAGACTGTGGAGGATTAAACGATGGGTTTTTTTGATAAAATGTTCTCGGGCCTGACCAAGACCCGCAAAAACATGGTGGAGCTGGAGGAGCTGTTCCAGGACTATGAACCGGACAGCGAACAGTTCTATGAGGATCTGGAGGAGCTGCTGGTCCTGGCGGACGTCGGGGCGACCACCGCGCAGCAGATCGATTATCTGATGCACAAGGCCACCTGGGTGGAACGCTACCGCAAGGGCGCCGAAGCCCGGGAGGGCCTGATCCGGGTGCTGAAAAAGATCCTGGACGTGGGCAGCACCGAGCTGAAGCTGAACACCAAGCCCTCTGTGGTCCTCATGGTGGGCGTGAACGGCGTGGGCAAGACCACAACCATCGGAAAGCTTGCCCATCAGCTGAAAGAGCAGGGCAAGAAGGTCCTGCTGGTGGCGGGAGACACCTTCCGGGCCGCCGCCGCGGAGCAGCTGGGCATCTGGGCGGAGCGCTCCGGCGCCGATTTCGTCCGCCATGAAGAGGGCAGCGATCCCGGCGCCGTGGTCTACGACGGCATCTGCGCCGCCAAGGCCAGGGGCACCGACGTGATCATCATCGACACAGCCGGCCGCTTGCACAACAAGCAGAATCTGATGAACGAGCTGGCGAAGATCAGCCGGATCATCAATCGGGAGCTGCCGGAGGCGGACGTGGAGACCGTCATGGTCCTGGACGCCACCACCGGACAGAACGGCCTGATCCAGGCCAAGCAGTTTCTGGAAACCGCCGGCATCACCGGCATCGTTCTCACCAAGCTGGACGGTACGGCCAAGGGCGGCATCGTCTTTGCCATTGCCAACGAGCTGAAGCTGCCCGTCAAGTACGTGGGCGTGGGCGAGGGGATCGACGATCTCATCCCCTTTGACCCGACGAGTTTTGTAACAGCGCTTTTTAAGCAGTAAGGAGAAGCTATGCCTATCACCAGTAAACAGAGAGCGCAGCTGCGCGGCCTTGCCATGTCCGAGGATACCATCGTGCAGGTGGGCAAGGGCGGTATTTCGGAAAACGTCATCGCCTCGGTGGACGCCGCTCTTCAGGCCAGAGAGCTGGTCAAGGGCCGGGTCCTGGAGACCTGTGAATACAGTCCGCAGGAAGTGCTGGACGCTCTGTGCGAGGCCTGCCGGGCCGAGCCCGTCCAGGTCATCGGCACCAAGTTCGTCCTCTTCCGCCGCAACCACGCCGATCCCAAGATCGAGCTGGTCAAAAGCAAGAAAAAGTGAGGATCCTGATTTACGGCGGGGGCTTCAACCCGCCCCATCTGGGACATCAGGCCGCGCTGAACACGGCGCAGAAGGTCCTGCAGCCTGATCGGACGCTGATCATCCCCGACGGGATGCCGCCCCATAAGCTGCTGCCGGAGCTGACGCCGGACGCAGACACCCGTCTTCGGCTGTGTACGCTGAACTTCGCCGGTTTTCCGGATACGGAGATCAGCGAGATCGCCATTCGCCGGCAAGGCCCCTGCTACATGGTCGATACCCTGCGGCTGCTGCGGCGGGAATATCCGAAGGACGAGCTGATCCTCCTGCTGGGCAGCGATATGCTGCTGACCGTCGACCAGTGGTATCAAGCAGGAGAGCTGCTGCGGCAGTGCAGCCTGGCAGCCCTCTGCCGCAGATCCGGGGAGGGGAGCGCCCTGCGGGAAAAGGCCTCGGAACTGGAGCGGCGAGGCGTGCGCGTCACGCTGCTGGAGCACGAGCCCTTTGCCGTGAGCTCTTCCAAGATCCGCTCGCTGCTGCCGAAACGGAAAGGAAGAGACTGCCTCCTGAGCGAGGTCTATGCGGAGATCATCCGTCTGCGTCTCTATGACGCGAAGCCCGAGCTTGCCTGGCTGCGGGAGCAGGTACCGCTGCTCCACAAGCCCAAGCGCGTCGCCCATGTGCTGGGCTGCGCGGACACGGCCCGCAAGCTGGCCCAGCGCTGGGGCCTGGACCCGGACGCCGCAGAGGAAGCCGGCCTGCTCCACGACAGCACCAAGCGCTGGACGGAGGAAGAGCAGCTTTCTTACTGCGATCGAATGGGCATCGCGCTCACGGAAGGGGAGCGGGCCAATCCCCAGCTGCTCCACGCCCGCACCGGCGCAGTCTTCGCCCGCGAGCGCTACGGCTGCCCGGAGGAGATCTGCGACGCCATCCGCTGGCACACCACCGGAAAGCCGGATATGGATCTCTTTGAGAAAGTCATCTATCTGGCGGATATGATCGAGCCCAATCGCAGCTACCCCGGCACGGAGGAGCTGCGGAAGCTGGCCGACGAGGATCTGGACCGCTGCATGTGCCGGGCGCTGCAGCGGAGCATGGACATCCTGCACGAGAGAAACATGCAAGTATACAAAGATACGCTGGAGGCCTGCCGCTGGTATGAATCCGCGTACGGAAATTAAAGGAGGAATCCCTATGTTAAGTCCCGCTGAAATCGCCGCCGTCGCCGTTCGGGCCCTGGATGAGAAGAAGGCCAAGGACGTGAAGGTGCTGAAGACCGCCGAGCAGACCGTCCTTGCGGATTATTTCGTGATCTGCAACGGCACCTCTTCCACCCACATCAAGGCTCTGGTGGACGAGGTGGACAAGCTCCTTTCCGAGGCCGGGGAACCCCCCATCCGGCGGGAAGGTCTGCGCTCCGATATCTGGGTGCTGATGGATTTCGGCAGCGTGATCGTCCACGTTTTCACCGATGAAGCCCGCAAGTTCTATAACCTGGAGCGGCTCTGGAGCGACTCCGAGCTGGTGGACCCCGCCACGCTCCCCATGCCCGAGCTGCACGAGCCGGAAGCAGAATAAGAAGAGAGAAGGACCAAGCGCATGAAATACGATTTTACAGCCATTGAGAAGAAATGGCAGGAACGCTGGGAAGAGACCAAGCCCTACGCGGCGGTCACCGGCAGTGAAAAGCCCAAGTTCTACGCGCTCATCGAGTTCCCGTACCCCAGCGCGGCGGGGCTCCACGTGGGCCACCCCCGGCCCTTTACCGCCCTGGACATCGTGGCTCGCAAAAAGCGCATGGAGGGCTACAATGTGCTGTTTCCCATCGGCTATGACGCCTTTGGCCTGCCGACGGAGAATTTTGCCATCAAGAATCACATCCACCCCGCCATCGTCACCCGGCAGAACATCCACAACTTCACCCGGCAGCTGAAGATGCTGGGCTACGGCTTCGACTGGGACCGGATGGTGGATACCACGGATCCCAAGTACTACAAGTGGACCCAGTGGATCTTCCTGCAGATGTTCAAGCGCGGCCTGGCCTACAAGACCACCATGCCCGTGAACTGGTGCACCAGCTGCAAGTGCGTGCTGGCCAACGAAGAAGTGGTGGAGGGCGTGTGCGAGCGCTGCGGCAGCGAGGTCGTGCGTCGGGAAAAGAGCCAGTGGATGCTGGCCATCACCAAGTACGCCCAGCGCCTGGTGGACGATATCGACGATCTGGACTTCATCGAGCGGGTCAAGACCCAGCAGAAGAACTGGATCGGCCGCTCCACCGGCGCGGAGGTCACCTTCAAGACCACCGCCGGGGACGACGTGGTTGTATATACGACCCGTCCCGATACCCTCTTTGGCGCCACCTACATGGTCCTCTCTCCGGAGCACCCCTATGTGAAGAAGTGGCAGGACAAGCTGGCCAATTGGGACGCCGTGGCCGCCTATGTGGACGAGGCCGCCCACAAGTCAGACTTTGAGCGGGCCGAGCTCAACAAGGAAAAGACCGGAGTCCGCCTGGAGGGCGTGAGGGCCATTAACCCCGTGAACGGCAAGGAGATCCCCATCTTCATCTCCGACTACGTCCTGGTGACCTACGGCACCGGCGCCATCATGGCCGTGCCCGGACACGACGACCGTGACTGGGAGTTTGCCAAAAAGTTCGGATGCGAGATCATCGAGGTGGTCAAGGGCGGCAACATCGAGGAGGCGGCCTTCACCCTCAAGGACGACACCGGCATCATGGTCAACTCCGGCTTCCTGGACGGCATGACCGTGCGCCAGGCCATCCCCGCCATGAAGAAGTGGCTGGAGGAGCAGGGCATCGGCGTGGAGAAGGTGAACTTCAAGCTCCGCGACTGGGTCTTCTCCCGCCAGCGCTACTGGGGCGAGCCCATCCCCCTGGTGAACTGCCCCAAGTGCGGCTGGGTCCCCATCCCCGAGGAGCAGCTGCCCCTGCTGCTGCCCCAGGTGGACTCCTATGAGCTCACCGACGACGGGGAATCCCCCCTGTCCAAGATGACCGACTGGGTCAACACCACCTGCCCCTGCTGCGGCGGCCCCGCCAAGCGGGAGACGGACACCATGCCCCAGTGGGCTGGCTCCAGCTGGTACTTCCTGCGCTATATGGATCCCCACAACGACAAGGAGCTGGTCTCCAAGGAGGCCGAGGAATACTGGGGCCCGGTGGACTGGTACAACGGAGGCATGGAGCATACCACCCTGCACCTGCTGTACAGCCGCTTCTGGCACAAGTTCCTCTATGACATCGGCGTGGTGCATACCAAGGAGCCCTATAAAAAGCGCACCTCTCAGGGCATGATCCTGGGCCGCAATCCCCACTACATCGGCTATGCCGAGACCGAGGAGGAGAAGCAGGCGCTGATCGCCAAGTACGGCAGCCAGGCGCTCCGCGAGTCCGTGAAGATGTCCAAGTCCCTGGGGAACGTGGTCAATCCTGACGACGTGGTAAAGGCCTACGGGGCGGACACCATGCGCGTCTATATCATGTTCATCGGCGACTTTGAGAA
Organism: Oscillospiraceae bacterium; assembly: GCA_902775355.1. GTDB lineage: Bacteria > Bacillota > Clostridia > Oscillospirales > Oscillospiraceae > Limivicinus. The sequence goes on along the minus strand of CACYLY010000005.1, from coordinate 36,054 downwards.
GACCGCCACCTGGTCGGACGAGGCAGTGAAGGGCTCCAAGCGCTTCCTGGATCGCTGCTGGAACCTGATGGACCAGGCGAAGGACGATTTTGCCGTTTCGCAGAAAAACGAGAGCATCATCCACAAGACCATCAAGAAGGTGGGGGAGGATATTGAGAACCTGAAGCTCAATACCGCCATCGCCGCCCTGATGACCATGGTGAATGAGTTCTATTCCAACGGCGTCACCAAGGGCGATCTTGAGCAGTTGGTTCTGCTGCTGAGTCCCTTCGCGCCCCATATCGCCGAGGAGATGTGGGAGCTGCTGGGCTTTGCCGGCAAGTACGGCAAGATGGCCATGCAGATGCCCTGGCCGAAATATGAAGAGGCCAAGACCGTGGACGCCGTGGTGGAGATGGCCGTGCAGGTCAACGGCAAGCTCCGCTGCACCGTCACCGTCCCCACGGACTCCGATGAGGAGACCGTCCTGGCCGCCGCCAGGGCCGAGGAAAAGGTGAAGCGCCAGCTGGAGGGCATGGAGCTCGTCAAGGTCATTTTCCGGCCCAACCGCCTGCTGAACCTGGTGGTCCGGCCCGCGAAGTCCTGAGAGCGCGGAGCTCTTATCACCACCGCAAGCAGACAGGGTGAATCACGGACAAACAGGCAGAGAACAGGATACTGCCATTCTTATCACACCCAAAGGGGACGCACCGCGCTGCACGGTGCGTCCCCTTTGGGCGTCATCGAACACACGCGACCATGCAAGAAAAAAGGCTGCGCGGGGGATGTTCAAGCCGCGTTCTTTCCTGTATAATAAAATAAACTTGACAGATCGAAGGAAGGGGGGGACGCGCCATGATAAAACGGAATCGAAACACCCTGCTGTTCATCGGCTTCCTGCTGCTGGCCGGCGTGCTGCATTCCCGGGATGCGGACCCGAATCATTTTGTGGTCTCGATGGTGTACTGTGCTGAGTATCTCATCTATGCCGGGCTGATCCTTTCCTGGATGCAGTCGGTCAACAGAAGGCTTCTGCCGACACGGACAAAGGGATACGTTCTGGCGGCCGCCTGCCTGATGCTCCTGTTTCTGGCCGCGCAGTTCACAAAATACCGGATCGCCGTGGAACCGGGCATCACCCGCTATTGCTGGTATGTCTATTACCTGCCGATCCTGCTGATCCCGACGCTGTTCCTCATGACCTGCTTCCGCCTTTTCCGGGGAAGGAGCGGGAGGAAGCCGGACGAGTTCCTGTTTTTGATCCCCGCGGGGCTGCTGGCTCTCGGCGTATTGACCAACGACCTGCATATGCTGGCCTTTGTCCCGGCTGAGGATATCGCAACCCTCACCGGCGGCGCCGGACAGAGCTATACCCACGGCTTTCTGTACTATGCCGCCTACGCCTGGGCAGGATGCGCGCTGGCGGCGGGGATCGTCTTCCTGCTGCTTGCCTGCCGGAAAAAGGGGAAATGGAAAAAGGCGATCCGGCCCCTGGGCATGCTGGTCCTGATCCCCGTCTTTTTGAACCTCAGAAAAATGATCCCCAAGGACGCCCTGCTGGACGCCTGGGAATGGCCGGAGATCGTGATCTTCGGCACGCTGGGCGTGTTTGAGGCCTGCATCCGGAGCCGTCTGATCCCTTCCAACGAAAACTATCCCGGCTTTTTTGCCCAGCTCGATTTGCCTGTCCTGATCACGGACAGGGCGCTGAAACCCGCTTTCCGGACGCAGGCGCCCATCCCGGCGTCAGAGGCGCAGCTGCGCTCATCTTTGCGCGCGCCTGTCTGCCCAGCGCCGGACACCCGGCTCTCCGGCATGGAGATCCGCGCAGGTTTCGCCTTCTGGACGGAGGATGAGAGCGCGGTAAACCGCCTGAACGAGGAGCTGCGGGACGCAAACGAGACGCTGGCCCTGGAGAACGAGCTTCTGGAAAGAGAACGGGAGCTGAGCGACGAGCAGGCCGGCATCGAAGAGCGCAGCCGCCTGTATCAGAAAGCGGCGCAGGAGGTCTATCCCGCCCAGAAAAAGATCTCCAGGATCCTGGAAAAGGCCAGGCCCGGTGCGGCCTCCTTCCGATCGGAGATCGAAAAGGCGCTGGTGCTGACGGCCTATGTCAAGCGCAAGGCGAATTTTGTGCTGGTGGAAGCGGAACGGGAGACGGTTCTGGCGACGGAGCTGGCCTCCGCGCTGGAGGAATCCGCGCACTATCTGTGTTACTGCGGCATGAACGCCGCGGTGGACGTTCGGGCGGAACGGGCCTTCTCCTGCCGGGAGGCCATGGCGGTCTACGACTGCTTTGAGGCCGCGGCCGAAAGCCTGCTGGGAAAAACAAAGGAGTTCTTCGTCCGCCTGCAGGACGGGGAGCTGCTGATGATGGCGGACGGCGGGGAGCTTGCGCCCGAGACGCTGCCAGACTTGAGCGGCCTTTCGCTGCCCCTCCGTCAGACCTTTGCCGACGGGCAGATCATCCTCCGGACGGCGCTGGGAGGTGGAGCGGCATGAACACTCTGCAAAACACCGTCGGCACGCCCCTCGCATATGCCATCTATTTTGCGGCCATGCTGCTGACAGCCGCGCAGCTTGCCATCCTGTCCCAGCGCATCCGGAAGCGGCAGGGCCCGGCCCGGATCCTTGCCAGCCTGCTGCATTTTCTGCTCTGCTTTTTCCTGCTGAGCTTTCTGCTGGATTATTCCTATAACGCCCTGATTCTTTTCATTCCGGAGGTCCTGTTCGCCTTCGAGCTGCGGCTTCTCGACCTGCCCTGGCTGCTCTACGCGTCGCTGGAGCTGCTCTCCGGCGCGGTGCTTTTCCTGCAGCTGCGGGCGCTGAAAAGGGAACGGGAGACCCGGCTGTCGCCGGACGCCATCCGGCGGACCGTTGACCTCCTGCCCACCGGCCTGATGGTCAGCGAGGCGGACGGCACCGTGCTGCTTGCGAACCTCAGCATGACGGAGCTGTGCCGGAAGCTGACCGGGGAGCTTTTGAGCGACGCGGGACGCTTCTGGCAGTATATAGAAAACAGCTCCGAAAACGGCCTGATCCGCACGGCGGAAGGCGAGAGCTGGCAGTTCCACAAAAGCGTCCTCAGGCTGGACGGAAAGGACTATGAGCAGATCACAGCCGCCGACATGACGGAGCAGTACCGCGTCACGGAGGAGCTTTCCCAAAAGAACCTGCATCTGAAACAGGTGCAGGAGCGGATGAAGGCGGTAGCGGCCAAGGAACGCAGACTTGTGGCGGAGCGGGAGATCATGAACGCCCGCATGACCGAGCACAACCGGATGGGAGCCGTGCTGCTGTCCGGAAAATACTATCTGGATCATCCGGAGAATGTGAAAGAGGAGGAGCTTCTGCGCCTGCTGGAATTCAACAACCGCTTCCTCCTGGGCGAGGCGGAACAGCCGTCGCCCGGAGCGGATCCGCTGCAGGAAGCCGTTTTGACGGCGGAGCGGATCGGCGTTGCGGTGGAGATCCGCGGGGAGCTCCCGAAAGGCGAAGCGGCAAGACGCATCCTGGCCCAGGCCGTGGATCAATGCGCGGCCAACACCGCGCGGCATGCGGGCGGGAACCGGATCACCCTTGTCCTGAGCGGAGAGCAGCCGAAGGCGCTCGCCTTCACCGTCACCAACAACGGCAGGCCTCCGGAGGGTCCGATTACGGAGACCGGGGGTCTGGCTGTCCTCCGGAAAACCGTGGAAGCCGCCGGCGGCAGCATGACCGTACAGAGCGAACCGGCGTTCCTGCTGACCATCGCGATTCCGGAATAACGCTGCACAGAATACAAACATAAAGAGACAGCCGTCCCATATCGCCGTAGGGGCCGCCGAGGAGCCCGTGGCCTGGCCCTTACACCCCTATAAAAAATCGGAGGTGTTCCGATGAACTATCCGAAACGTAAGCCGCTTCGATTGCCGCACTATGATTATTCTTCTCCGGGCGCATATTTCGTTACGATTTGCACAAAGGATCGCAGATGCATCCTGTCCAAAAATGCCGTAGGGGCCGACGCCCTCGGCGGCCCGTGCCTGCAATTGACGGACATCGGCAAAGCTGTTGAACAGCATATCCTGTCTACCGCTCGCATTCCCGGTTTTCATGTGGACAAATATGTGATCATGCCAAACCATGTCCACATGATTATGCGAATCGACCGAGAGGATGCGAATTCCGACAACGGGCCGCCGAGGGCGTCGGCCCCTACGGTTTCAGATGCGGTTGGTGCGCTAAAGCGGCTCGTTGATCGGGAAACAGGCAGCGAAATCTGGCAGCGCTCTTTCCACGAGCATGTGATCCGCAGCGAAAACGATTACCTCGAGATATGGGAATACATCGGGAACAATCCCGCCAGGTGGGCCGAGGATCGCTATTATACGCAATCATTACACGGCGATCAAGACCATGCTTGACGATATCATGATCATCTTTCACTCTCTACCGCAGATAACACCAACAACGCAGCAGAGGCACGGCCCCTGCTGCGTTTTTCCGTGCTCTGCCGCGTGGTTTATTCAAAAACCCCCCATTTGGGGGGATGAAAACAGGGCGGCACTTTTGATATACTGAACGCAGGATCATGGGGATAGGGGAACTATACCCTTTTTGGAATAAAAGGAAGAGGTGAGGCGATTGGAGGAAAGCTACAGAGTCGTCATTGCGGACGATGAAATGATCTCCCGCGGCTATATGGAGCTCTTCATCAAGCCGTCCAGACGCTACGAGATCGCGGCGACGCTGCCCTTCGCCCGGGACGTGATCGCCTGGTGCGGGGAAAACCCGCCGCCGGACCTGATCATCCTGGACGTGATGATGGCCTCCGGCGTCGACGGGCTGACCGCCGCCGAACAGCTCAAACGGGAATACCCCGGAGTAAAGATCATCCTTGCCACCTCCATGGCGGATACGGACTGGCTGGAGAAGGCCCGGCGGATCGGGGTCGAGAGCTTCTGGTTCAAGACCTATTCGGAGGTTTCCCTGCTGGAGGTCATGGACCGGACCATGGCAGGGGAGTCCGTCTACCCCGCCAGGGCGCCGGAGGTGATGCTCGGAAGACTCCCGGCTTCCGAGCTGACCAGGCAGCAGCGCGGTCTTCTGCGATATCTGACGGACGGCCTGTCCAACCGGGAGATCGCGGAGAAGATGCATATCAGCCTGAACACCGTAAAGGATTACCTGGACGACCTGATGGACAAGACCGGGATCCACTCCCGCACGGCGCTGGTCGCGCAGGCGTCGCGGCTGGGGATCGCAGTCAGCGACGCGGAACGAACGAAAGGAGCATTGCAATGAAGAACATGAAGAAGATCCTGAGCCTTTTCCTGGTGCTGGGCTTGTGCCTGTCCCTGTTCCCCACCGCCGCCCTGGCGGAGGGGGAGGAGGGGACCCCGGCGGAGGAAAACCCCGTAGGGCTCGACGTCCCCGGCGACCCTGAAAACGGGGACGGAGGACTGTCAGGGTCGCCAGCCCCTGCGGAAGACGATCCCGCCGCCCTGCCGGTGACCGACGATATACAGGACATCTATTACTTCGCAACCGATCCATCCAGTGAATTTGACGCAGCGAACAGCTGCTATCATCTGAGCTGGGTCTTAAGCTTCTACCCGACGAAGGTGACGATCGGGTATTATGACGAGGGTCATGTCCATGAATCGAGCTACTGGCATGTGACGGATACCATCAGTGAAAATCTTAATTATTCTATGAACTTCGATCTGCCGCTGGCGCATGTGTATAATTGGATGTATGTCCGTGCGTACTACGATGGGGAGCATTATGCGGAAGAGGGAGTCTGGGTCGATTTCACCCTTCTCAAATTTGAGACCGAGGCCAGCTATGTGTTTCAGGCATACAATCAAGCATATTGCTTTTCCTGGGAGACCAGCTTCTCCCCGAGTAAGGTGGAGTTCGGATATTATGACACGAGCAGCAGCGCCTGGACGGTCCTGCACACCGAATGGGCGATGAGCCAGATCGTTCGCTACGGCTTTACGGCGCCCTATGTCGGGCAAAATCTCTATGTCCGGGCTTACTACGGTGCGACCCAGTATGTAGAGAGCAAGGGGACCAACAACTATAGCCCGGAATTCAAGTCAACGCCGGGCTACACCACGCTGGATCCCAACTGCCCGCTGACGCTCAGCTGGAGGACCAATTTCATCCCGCTCAAGGTGCAGATCGGCTATTTCAGCGGCAACGATTGGTACGCCGTCGCGGAGCTGACCAGCGGCCTGTCCACCAGCATGAGCCATACGCTTCCGTACAATCATGTGGACGAACGGATGTATATCCGCGCCTGGTACGGCAGCGAGTTCTATCTGCAAAGCGACTGTATCGACATCTACCTGATGCCCTACCAGTTCTCGACCAGTCCCACGGGCGGGACCGTCAGCCCCGGCGGATCCATCACGCTCCAGTGGAAGACCAATTTCGTCCCCACCAGGATCCGCTTCGGCTATTACAACGACGGCGGGACCTGGGTCAACTCCGGTGAGATCACCAGCGGCCTGCAGGCGAGCATGAGCTATGACATGGCCTACGGCAGCGCCTACGCCGGAAAGATGTATGTCCGCGCTTTTTACAACAACGGCGCGGAGTATGCCGAGAGCACCGGCTTCACCATCACCAAGGTTCCCTACAAGTTCCTGACCAATCCGACGGGCGGGACCGTCAATCCGGGCGAATCGATCACGCTCCAGTGGAAAACCAATTTCGTCCCCACCAGGATCGTGATCGGCAGCTACAACGCAAACGACGCCTGGGTCTCCAAGGTCACCCTGACCAGCGACCTGCAGGCGAGCATGAGCTACGACCTGAGCTATGACAAGACCTCGGAGTCCACAATGTACGTCCGCGCTTATTCCAGCTCCTCGAACTATGTGGAGAGCGTCGGCTTCAGCATCAACAAGGTGCCCCGCCAGTTCCTGACCATTCCTGCGGACGCGACGGTGAATCCCGAGGCCTCCCTGATCCTCCGGTGGAAAACCAATTTCGTCCCCACCGAGGTCCAGCTCGGTTATTACAGCGGCGCCAGCTGGGTCAGCATCCGGTCGATCACCACCGGCCTGCAGAAGACCATGAACTGCGGTCTGGGCTATTCCAGCGCCTACAATGGGACGATGTACGTCCGTGCCTATTACAATACCTCGAGCTATGTCGAGAGCGCCGGCTTCGTCATCACCAAGGTGCCCCGCCAGTTCACGGTCCAGCCGGAGGGCGGCACCGTCTATCCCACCACAAGCCTCAGCGTGAGCTGGACGACGAACTTCACGCCCACCAAGATCCAGATCGGCTGTCTGAACGGGTCAAGCTGGGTCGCCAAGTCCACCCTGACCGGCGGTCTGCAGAAGAATATGACGGCTTCGCTGAGCTACTCCGACGCGGTGGAGGGGAACATGTACGTCCGCGCCTTCTACGACGAGAGCAGTTCTGTGACCAGCGCCGCCTTCCCGGTGCAGAAGAGCGAGGTCTTTATCTGCGGCGACAATGTGACCGCCACGCTGAGTGCCGACGGCTGCCTGACGCTTTCCGGCAGCGGCCCCATGTGGGATTTTTACGGCACGACGAACCCGCCGCCCTGGTATGAGGTACGGGACACCATCACGCGCCTCGTGATCCCCGGCAGCGTCACCAGGATCGGCAGCTTCGCCTTCTGCGGCTGTCAGAACCTCTATACGGTCGATCTCGCCCCCGAAACGGCCTTTGTCGGCGCCTTCGCCTTCCAGGACTGCAGCGCCCTGAGCTATGTGAATTATGACGGCTTCCGCGCGCAGTGGGAGGCCATCAGCATCGAGAGCGGCAATTCCAGGCTCACCGACGCCTACCGCTCGTATCTGTACCGCTCCGGATCGCTGGGCAGCAGCGGCGTGGACTGGGAGCTGGACGGCTCCAACGGCCGCCTTACCATCAGCGGCGCCGGCGGCAGCGGCATCAGCATTGCCGCGCCCTGGCGGCAGTGGGGACAGTGGATCACGGAGATCGAGATCCAGTACGGCGTGGACACGATCTGGGGGAACGCCTTCGGGGACTGCCCCAATGTGCTGACGGTCTATCTCCCCGGCAATCTGAGCCTGGTGGAGGAGGGGGCCTTCGGCCTCTGCACCAGCCTCGCCGACGTGTATTTTGACGGCCCGTCCCACGACTGGGAATATCTCCAGCGCTCGCGGATCCGCTCCGACAACGACCCGCTGCTGAACGCAACGCTCCACACCGCCGCCCATGTGGAGGGCCTGACCGCCGACCTGTCCTGGTCCGTGGACGACAACGGCCTGCTCCGGATCTTCGTGGATCCCTCCCTCGGCGGCAGCGGGGACGAGACGGATATCCCAGACTATACCAGCTCCAGCTTCCCGCCTTGGTATTCCGACTACGCCAGCGACATCGTCGCCGTGCGCCTGGAAAGCGGCGTCACCGGGATCGGCAAATACTCCCTGAGCCATCTGCCCTATTTGCAGACGGTTGAGATCGCCGACACCGTTACCTTCATCGGCAACTATGCCTTTGAAGACGACGGCATGCTTGCGGAGATCATCATCCCGGACGGGCTTACCCAGATCGGCAACGGCGCGTTCCAGCGCTCCGGTCTGACGCAGCTCCATCTGCCCGACAGCGTCACGACCATCGGAGCCGGGGCCTTCAACAAGTGCACGAAGCTGACAAAGGTCTGGCTCCCCGCCCAACTCAGCGCGATTCCCAAAAACTGCTTCGCTGACTGCTGGAAGCTGCAGATGGTCAGCATCCCCATTTCGGTGACCAGCGTCGGACAGAGCGCCTTCTCCTCCTGCTCGGCCCTGCTCACCGAGGGCGGCGAGGTTTACTACGGCGGGACCTCCGCCCAGTACGCGGACATCAGCGGGATTGCTAATCAGTCCTATCTGCTGAACGCCTGGGTCGTCCACTTCGTCCCGGAGGAGCTGGCCGTCAACGAGCGCAATTTCCCCGACCCCGTCTTCCGCGCCTACGTCTCCGACAACATCGACACGGACCACAGCGGCTGGCTCACCGACGCGGAGATCGCCGCGGTAACGAGCATCGACGTGAGCGCAACGGAGGTGCTGAGCCTGCAGGGCATCCAGTACTTCGGCAGCGAACTGGAGCGGCTCGACTTCCATAATACCGGCGTCAGCGAGGTCGATTTGAGCGCCAATACGGAGCTGCGGCGTCTGGTGTGTTATTCCAGTCAGCTCGCCGCGCTGGATCTCAGCAGCAACACCGCTCTGGAAGACCTGGACTGTGACGGAAGCCCGAATCTGGCCAGCCTGAACGTCTCCGGTCTGACACATCTGGGCTATATCGACATATCCGACTGCGGTCTGACCGAGCTGGATGTGTCCGACTGCCCCCTGAGCTACCTGGAGTGCGACCACAACCCGCTGGAGACCCTGATCCTGGGCGAGCAGGATGGCTTGACGTACCTGTGCTGCTATGCGGTGGAGCTGGCGAGGCTGGACATCAGCGGCAGCCCCTACCTGCTGGACGCCTGGCTCAACGGCACCCATGAGGAGCAGAGCTGGGGCCTGCAGGTCAACGGCATTGACAGTCTGGGCGGCTACATGGAGCTGGACAAGACCGTGAAGGTCGTCACCGGGCTCCAGGAGGTCTACGTCGTCACCTTTGACGCGCGAGGCCACGGCACGACCCCTGCGTTCCAGACGGTGCTTGACGGCGAATGCGCGGCGGAGCCCGAGGCTCCCACGGCGGAGGGCTGGAGCTTCGAGGGCTGGTATCTGGACGCGGACTGCACCGAGCCCTATGCATTCACTACCCCCGTGACGGCGGACCTCACGCTCTACGCCAAGTGGACGCAGATCACCTACAGCGTGAGCTTTGAAAGCAACGGCCACGGCACTGCCCCGGCGGCCCAGACGGTTCCCCACGGCGACTGCGCGGCGGAGCCGGAGGCTCCCACGGTGGAGGGCTGGAGCTTCGAGGGCTGGTATCTGGACGCGGACTGCACCGTGCCCTATGCATTCACCACCCCCGTGACGGCTGATCTCACCCTCTACGCCAAGTGGACGCAGGTCTATATCCCCGGCGACATCAACGGAGACGGCACGGTAAACAACAAGGACGTGATCCGCCTCCAGAAATACCTCAAGAATCCGACCACGACGGTCAATGCTGCCGCCCTGGACGTGAACGGGGACGGTAAGGTCAACAACAAGGACCTGATCCGCCTGACACGTTGGCTGAAGTATCACGACGTGGAAATCCATTGACAATTCGAGTTCAGGATTCCGAAATGAGGGTCCGGAACAACAGCATAAGACATAGGGACGCGGCGAAAGCACCGCGTCCCCGCTCCTCCGGATGGCTTTTTTGTTGTCGGAAAACAAGTAATTCTTGACAAAAGGCGAAAGAGCGATTATAATACCGCTGTTAAAAAGCCAATCGTTCATTGGCCCTTAAAGCGCCGCAAGGCGTGTTGGAGGGAGGGAAATACATGTCTGAAATCTACGTCAAGGAAAACGAGTCTCTGGACAACGCTCTTAAGCGTTTCAAGCGCAGCTGCGCGAAGTCCGGCGTTCTGGCGGATCTGAGAAAGAAGGAGTACTATCAGAGCCCCAGCGTGAAACGCCGCAAGAAATCCGAAGCCGCCCGCAAGAACAAGAACAAGCGCTTCTATTAATTTCATCAACCAAAATACCGGCGCCTCCGCGGCGCCGGTGTTTTTATCAGGAGGGACAGCATATGCGATCTTTGGAGTCTTTTCCCAGAGTCTCTCTGGGCGTTTTCCCCACGCCAGTTCAAAAGCTGGAGAACATCAGCCGCCTGCTGCATACGAACGTATACGTGAAGCGGGACGATCTGAGCGGCCTAGGCCTGGGCGGCAACAAGGTCCGCAAGCTGGAATTCCTTCTGGCCGACGCGAAGGAAAAGGGGGCGGAGCTGGTCTTCACCACCGGCGGCGCCCAGTCCAACCACGCCATGCTCACCGCCGCCGCCGCGGGAAAGCTGGGCATGAAGGCCATCCTGATCCTGAAAAAGCGGGGCGTCACCGCCTGCAAGGGCAATCAACTGCTTGAAAAGCTCATGGGCACAGAGGTCCGCTTCGTGGATACGGACGATTATGCTGATATCTACGCCGAGATGGACCGGGTGGGGAAAGAGCTGGGCCTGCCCTATTACAAGATCCCCTGCGGCGGCTCCAACGCCCTGGGGAGTCTGGGCTACGTCTCCTGCGCCCGGGAGCTCCGGGACCAGGGCTTCCGGCCGGATTATCTCATCTGCGCCGAGGGCAGCGGCGGCACCATGGCGGGGCTCTCCCTGGGTGCCAAGCTCTTCCTGCCGGGTACGAAGGTCTTCGGCATGATGGTGGACACCGATCCCTTCGACCGCATCACCCCCGCCCTCATGCGGGAGGCGGCAGCCCTGCTGGAGGCGGAGGTCCAGATCACGGAAGAGGATTTCCACCTGCGGGACATGTGCGGCCCCGGCTACGCGATCGCCTCCCGGGAGGGGAATGCGGCTGTTTCCCTGATGGCGGAACAAGAAGGGCTGTTCCTGGACCCGGTCTATACCGGCAAGGCCTTTGCCGGGCTCCTGGCCATGGCAGGGGAGGGGGCATTCAAACCGGAGGACAAGGTGCTCTTCCTCCACTCCGGCGGCGCAGGCGGCCTCTTCGCCGTGGATATGAACGCATAAAAAACGCGCGTCTTTTGATCGGATGTCAAAAGACGTGCGTTTTTTATCGGAACTGGTGCTTTTCCAGGATCTCCTCCGCCACATCGTCCGAGGGACCGAAGACCTTCACATAGCCCTGCAGGGTCGAAGCTTTCGATTTCAGCGCCCGGGAGCGGCCGTCGATATAGATGTCGCATTTCTCCCGGCCATTCTTCGCCTCCTGCACCAGGTTGGCCGCGGCGGAGTTGCCGTCGAAGGCCAGCAGCACCGAAGGCCGCCGCCGGAAGATCTCATAGGCAAAGCTTTTGTAAAGGCCCAGGCCCGTGGGCTCGATGGAAATGCGGATCTCCACGCCGCTGCGCAGGAGCCGATCCCGCTCGGCGCGGCTGATCATGGTGGGCACGATGGTGAAGATGCGGAATCTCCCGGCGTTTTGCCGGATCAGCCAGCCCTCGTAGCCGGAACAGCTGTGCCCTACGACAAAATAGCATTTTGCAGGGTCGGCTTCCCGCAGGAGCTTTTCCAGAATGGCCTTGCCCTGTTCGCTGAGCTTTGTCACATGCCGGTCATTGTTGAAGCTGCCGCCGGCCAGCACGATGGGCGTCATCTCCCGGGGCAGCTCCCGGATCCGGCCGGCCAGCGCCTGCTGAGCGTCCAGCTTGCCGCTGGAAAGCCAGAGCACGTCGCTGGCCCGTTCCGTCTCCTGCAGCCGCCGGCGGAGATAGTCTTCCGGCGAGCGCGCGCCCCGGGCCTCATCAAAGCGGGCGCTCTTTTCTCCGAAGATCCGCCGGCTGCCGGAGGCGATCCGCTGGTCGTGCCTGCGCATCAGGCAGAGCTGTTCATAGCTCAGATCCAGCAGCTTTTCCAGGCTCAGCTCCTCCTCGATGGGGTCCGTACCGTAGAGGGCGCAGCCGTCGGTGCCCTGGACACAGAAGACTCCCGCCCGCAGGAAGGCCTTCAGCGGGTGCCGACGCAGATCGCTGAGATTGTTGAGCCGCACATTGGAGGTGATCTGGAACTCCAGCACCACCTCGTCCTTCACCAGGTCCTCCAGCAGCTTTTTCCCCTTGGGACTGCGCAGGTCAGCGGCGTAAAGCCCGTGGCCGATGCGCACATGGGGCATCTTCTGACCCGGCTCCAGAGATTCCCGGACCAGGGCGATGCTGTTGGCCACATTGTCCCGCAGGCTGTCGTTCTCGCCGGCGTGGATGCGGATGACGAAGCCCGGGTCCAGGGCTGCGATACGCACCAGCTCCCGGATCACGGGACGCAGCTCCTGAATGTCGTTGATCTCCTCGCCCAGGATATCGCTGCCTGCCACATAGGGGTCCGGGGCCAGGGCCCGCAGCACCTGCAGGTTTTCGGCCAGGTAGTCGTCCGGCGTCACCGCATCCTTGATGATGGTCAGCGGCACCCGGCGGATGCCGGCCAGAAAGCGGATCAGGACGCCGGTCTCTCTTGTGACGGCGGGCATCACCCGGTGGATCTGCCGCAGCACCTCCAGCGCTTCGTTTTTCTTGACCAGAGAAGTATCGGATATTTCTACATATTCGATGCCGCAGCGGGCATACTGCCGGGCGATCCAGAGAAGCTTGTCCTGAAACAGGCTGTTGTCCCGATAGTCGGGATCCTCCCGGTCCGCCAGGATCCTGCCGCAGAGCCGCAGGATATCCGCATCCGGGATCAGCTCCAGCCGCTGCAGGGAGATCTTTTCCTCCGACTCCACGCCCTTGGTGAACACATAGCGATAGAGATAGACCTTCTCCAGGTCTGCGAACACCGCCTGCCCGTCCTTGGGGATGGTGAGTGAATTCCGGATCTGCACGATGTTCCAGGCAGCGTCCTCGATATTCCCCAAAATCAGCTCGGCAAAGTTGAGGAAGGTATTGTCGTCGATGCGGCGCTCCCGATACTTGCCCGTGAGGCTGGAATCGGCAAAACGCTGAGCCACCAGGGCCCGCCGGGCTTCCAGCGCCTGGCTCTGCTCCTGGCTGATGCGCAGGTCCAGCTTTTTGATATAATACAGCGGATAACGGATCTGATGGCAGATGCCCAGGGCGATCAGCACGTCGGGGGAGAGGTTGGCGTTCATGTGGGTGTGCAGATCGGTGCGGAACTTAGCCTCGCTGCGGATATAGGTCTTCACAATGGTGCGCATCTCGTCCAGCCGGTAGTTTTTGGTCTGGCTCATCAGCGTCTTGGAAATAGCGGGAATGGAGGCCTTCAACTCCACGGTCCCGTCCGGCCAGATGTTGGCGACCTTGGTATTGCCGAGACGGAAAATATAGAGCTGGCGATTGCGCCCGTCCACATAGCTGGGCACCGTCCCGCGGATGACCTTGAGCCCCTGCTCATCCTCGCTGATGGGCAGACGGCAGAGCCTGGCCAGGTTCGTGATCAGGTTCCCGCTGTGGTGGTTCGGCGTGCGCAGCACATAGCGCAGCTTCTCCTCCTCCCGGAAGAGCTCCACCACGATGTCCTTTTCCTTGTCCAGATAGAATTGTCCGAAGCGCTCCATAGGACCTCCTGTTCCCGCGGATCAGTCCGTCTTTTCTTCTTCCTTCAGCCCCCAGAGGCCGTAGGTGGCGGCGTCGTCCGCCGAGCCCGCCCATTCCTCGCCGTAAAAGCGATATTGCTTCCGGCTCACCAGATCCAGCAGCAGATCTTGCTCCTTTAGGATGCAGACCATAAGGCCGGAGTCGGCCAGGGAGCTTTGTTTCTCCTTGACAGCTTCCGCGAAAAGCTCCTGCTTTTCTGTGAGCAGCACCGTCTTCCCGTCTTTTGCGATCGTCTCGGCTTCTTCCAGCGTCCGGCCTGGATTTGCGCCTTTTTTCCGGAGGAGCCAGAATGCGATGCCGGACATGTCTTTCAAGCCGTCCGGTCCCAAATATTTCAAATCCGTGAAAGGCGGCTCGGTATAATAGACCCAGCGCCGTACAGGCATCGCCGCAAGTCGCCGAACCAGTCTGCAGAAACGGTCCGCCACGTCCCTGTCCGCAGCATCGCGCCAATTCTTCTTTTTCAGGCCGGGTACCGTCTTCTCGACCCAGGAGAAAAAGCTGTCAACGCTCAGGCTGCCGCGCATGGCTTTCGGGATCTCGGTCTCCTTCTGTTCTTCGCGGTACATGCTGCCGGAAAACAACTCTCCCAAACTCACGCTTTTCACCAGCACAAGGGGCGTCCCTTCCCGCACAGCAAGCTCCATAAGCTCCGGAACGGCTTCTCCGTCCCGAAGGGAGGCCTCATCTCTCGCGGAAGCGTCCCGATACAGGACCATGCGAAATGTTTCCGGCAGGGGAAGGGCACCGGGGAGAGCGTCCGTTCCTTCTGCAGGCTGAGGCTGGACGCTCGGAACGGGGGCCGTGGCCTGGATCACGGGTGTGGGCGGCTTTTGCCTTTGGGCTTTCATAACAACCTGTGTGACAGGAGAGCTTTTCTTCTGCTTCGGCTCTTTGCAGCCGGCCTTGTTGATCAGATATCCTATGAAGAAAAGGCCCAAGTACATCAGCAGCATGCTCAGGATGATCAAAAGATTCTCCAGCAGAGACAAGCCCAAATCTCTGGCCATGGGAAAGCTGCAGATCAGTGTGACAAGAAATCCGAATGCCGCAATACACATCAGGACCTTACCAAGACCCCTGAGAAAATTTCTCATGTTTCGACCCATCCTTTTCGTGAACGCATGGCCAGGAAAGTAGGGATATGCAGCTCGTGAAGCCGTCCCTCTCCGTTGGTGTCCTCATAGAGCTCCAGCAGCGTGAAGCCCGCCTCCAGCTGGCCGCCGATCTGCTCCTCCAGAGAGTGGGAGAACTGGACGCCGCTGTCGTCTTTTTGCAGCTGCGCCATTTGCTCCGGATTTTTCAGCGGGTCGAAGGGCAGGGAATTGACGATCCGTTCCTCGTTCTCGTCCACGATGTAGTTGACGTAGTGATCCGTCCCGGCCAGAAGGATCCCGCCGGGCTTCAATACCCGGAAGCACTCCCGCCAGATGGGCCGGACCTCCTGCACATAGCAGTTGGACACCGGGTGGAAGATCAGGTCGAACTCCCCGTCGGCAAAGGGGAGGGGTTTGGTCATATCGCCGCGGATGCAGCGGATGGCATAGCCCTCCCGTTGAGCCACCAGCTCCTCGCTCTGGATCTGCAGGGGCGAATAGTCCAGCACCGTGCAATCGGCCCCGAGCGCGGCGAAGATGGGCATCTGCTGCCCGCCGCCGCTGGCCAGGCCCAGCACCTTTTTGCCCCGCAGATCGCCAAGCCAGGCATGGGGAACGGGCTTGGTGGGCGTCAGAAAAACGTCCCACTGACCCCGCAGCGCGTTTTCGTATGTCTCGTGGGAGATGGGCCGCCCCCATTCCCAGCCCTCCCGGACCCAGCGGTCGATGGTCTCGGCATTTATATCCTGGTATTTCATCTTTACGATCCTAACACAAGCGCAAATGGCTTTTGCATGAAAGCCAAAAGGATAGATTCCATGCCGGCCCCTCATGAAGCAAAGCGAGACTTCTGTCTTCATGAAAGGCTTTTCCGGTGTATCACGGCATTCAAACACGCGCGGAAGGAATGAAATTAACGGTCGTCCTTGCCGATGTCCCGGATTCGATCAACAAGGTTTTGAATTCTATCTTCGATCGGCGGAATCACGCCGGAAATGAATTCCTGACGACACAGATAATAGGCCAGATCGTCGTCGTATTCAGAGTTGTCCAACAAAAACGGAAGAACCGTCAAGCCTTCTTTAATCCTGCTGAAGGCTCTATCTACTTCACTTTTCACATGTTCGGAACAAATGGAGTTCTTACTGATCAGGACAAGGAAAACGTTTGCCTGTTTGATCCCGCTCATGATTTGCTTTGCATATGAGCCTCCATGAATATCTCTTGTTGAGATCCAGGGTTTTATTCCCACAGCGTTCAAGGCGTCAGCAATTCTTTCCGCAATTGCCAGATCCTTGGAGGAAAAGCTGATAAATACACGTTTTTCCTTGGACTTGATGATATATTTCGACTTGCAATCTTTCTGAAGAAGCTCGCTGATGGGCAAAGAGAGATATTTCCAAAACTCGTCGGGTGACGATCCAGCCGTATCAATTAAAACAGATGTACACCAGGGACGGTACAGTTTTTCTTTGAAACGACTCACGAGAGCAGCGGACTTTTCCCTGTCTGTGAGTTCATTGACAAATTCGATCGTATTAGACTCAAAACGCTGCAGATCTTTCTCAGGAAAGCAGAGAGTGCGAAACGCGTTCTCATTAAATGCTATGATATAACAGGACTTCAGTTCGTTCCAGGCGATGGCTTCCAGATATTCCAGCAAAGGAGAAACGGCCGCTCCGCCAAAACCTCCGAAACTGGAAACGACAAAAAACAATTCGACCTCGTTTGTATGCTGAATCTGAGAAAAGAAGTTTTTTATTCTACCGTTGAGGATTTCGTATTTGATCAGATTACGGCCGATGCTTCTTAACTTTCCGGTTCCGAATTCGTTGCCGGGTATTATATAAGTGTTTTCAATTGCTTGATTGAAAGAATAATCAGTTTCTATATAGAAAAATGATTTGTCCTTCTGCTCCTTGCATTGTGCAGAATAAGCATGAAGCGTTCTGCAGCCGATTCCGCCGATTCCGATATAAAACTTCATTTGTATACACCTCTTTTTATTCCGTTTACAAGCAAGTTAACAAGGATATGTTTTCTCTAAGCGATTTTTGCGTTCAAATCGTTATTCTGGCGCTATTGCCCAATCGCCTGAAAAGCCTTGTTCCGGAACTTCCGGCGGCCTTATGCACCTTCGCGCGACATCAATCCTACCGTCTCGACGTGACAGGTCCGTGGGAACATGTCCACCGCAGTGGCTTTCCGCAGGGAAAAGCCCAGCTCCTGAAAGCGGAGGACATCCCGGGCCAGGGTGGCCGGATTGCAGGAGACGTAGACGATGCGCTCCGGCTCCATGGAGGCCACGGCGGAAACCGCCTCCGCGCTCATGCCCTTCCGCGGCGGGTCTACCACCACGATCCTGGGCCGAAGGCCGCGGGAGGCCAGGGTCTGGGCGGCTTCTCCCGCGTCACCGCAGAGGAATTCCGCGTTGTCGATCCCGTTACGCCGGGCGTTTTCCGCGGCGTTTTCTACCGCCTCGGGGACGATCTCCGCGCCGATGACCCGGCCCGCGTCCTTTGCCATGCGCAGGCTGATGGTCCCTGCCCCGCAGTAGAGATCGAAAACAAGATCTTCTTTCGTCGCACCCGCGTATTCCGCGGCTTTTTCATAGAGCCTTTCCGCCTGGGGCGGATTGATCTGGAAAAAGGCCTGGGGCGCGATGGCGAATTCCAGGCCGCAGAGCTTGTCATGCAGGATCGCGTCGCCCCAGAGTGTGTAGAAATCTCCGCTGAGCACCGTGTTGCCCCGGCTTTTGTTGATGTTCAGCACGATCCCGCTGAGCTCTGGGCAGCGCCGGCGCAGATGCTCCGTCAGCGCCGTGGTTTTCGCGCCGAAGCCGGCGGCGGAGCAGACGCAGAGCACAGCTTCATTCGTTTTATGCGCCTGACGGCAGAACACATGCCGCACCGTGCCCTTGCCGCTCTCTTCGTCGTAGGCCGGCAGCTTTTCCCGGCGCAGGAACTCCGCCACTGCGGCGGCGTAGCGGCAGCTTAGCTCGGATTGGAGCAGACAGTCCTCAATGGGGATCAGCTCGTGGCTCCGTTCCCGATAGAAGCCGAAGGCAGGGCCCGCCGCCGTATCCGCAAGGGCGAAAATGGCCTTGTTGCGATAGCGATCCTGCGCCTCGCTGCCCAGGATCTCCTCCGCTTGCAGGTTCTGCTTCCCGATATGCCGCAGGGCGTCGTTCACCCGGCCCAGCTTGAAGCGCAGCTCCTCCTCATAGCAGACATGCCGCGTGTCGCAGCCGCCGCATTTGCCGAAATGGGGACAGTCGGGCTCCATGCGGGCGGGGGAGGGGCGCAGCAGCTTTTCTCCCCGCGCAAAGACCGCGCCGGCGCTGACCTTGACGATCCGGAGCTGCCAGCGCTCCCCCGGGATCGCCCGGGGCACGAAGACGGCCCGGCCCTGCACGCGGCAGACGCCGAAGCCCTCGGCGGACCAGCTCTCCACGTCGGCTTCAAGTATTTGGTTTTTTCTCAACTCATCCATAAGAATGATTTTACCATAAGCTTGTCTTTCTGGCAATGCGGCAAGGACCAACAAATTTGGAAAACTTTCACTTTCATAATCCGCTTTCTTTCTCAGATACTATCCACGTAAACCACGAGGAGGCGAAATATGAAAAAGAAACTGTTTTGTTTGCTGTTCGCGCTGCTGCTGGCGTTCTCGGCCGCAGGCTGCGGTATGGATCGCAACGGCACGCGCCCCAACAGCAATACAGACCTTATGCCGGACTCCAGCCCCATGATCTCCCCGGATGCGAACGACGGAACGGTCCACGACCAGGACGGGATCATCGGAAACGGCGACCAGGGCGGCGTCAGCCCTTCTCCCAGCGCAAGTCCGGCCCCCAGCGTTTCTCCCATGCCTTAAGGGAGTCGATAGGTTTTGCGAGGCCCTTTTCCGCCCATACGGCATAGAAAACACCGGAAATACAAGGAGTATTCCCGGTGTTTTCTATATTGTCTGGACGAAAAAACCTCTCGCAAAACTGCTTCGCATCGCAAAAAGTGAGATTTTTGTGTCGGACGAGGCGAAAAGCGTAGGAATACTGGCTATGTATTCCGAGCATTTTCAACGAAGTTCGGCGCGAAAAGATTCTTTTTGCGGCTATCGCATCCCTTGGCTGCACGCCCTTTTGATCGGGCTTTTTGCTTGCCAATTTTCGCTTTTCGAGGTATCATGTTCCCGGAGGGGAGGGATCGAAGATGCTGCGCGTATATTATGCGGAGGTCGCCGCGGTGCCGGATCAGCCGGGCGCGCTGCCCCTGTCCTCCTATCGTCTGTCGCAGCTCTCCTCCTGCCGCTCTCCGCAAAAAAGACGGCAGGGGATCGGCGCGGAGCTGCTGCTGATCCACGCGCTGCGCAGTTGGAAGGGAGATTTCCCTCTGCCGCCGATGCTTGAGACAGAGCCCGGCGGGAAGCCCTTTCTCTCGGGTACTCCCATCCATTTCAGCCTTTCCCACAGCGGGGAGATCGCGGCCTGCGCTCTTTGCGATGCTCCCGTGGGGATCGACGTGGAGACGGAGCGGCCTTTGAAGGAGCCCCTTCTGCGGCGCTGCTTCAGCGAAAGGGAGCAGAGCCTGATCCTGGCGTCCGAGTACCCGGCGGCTTCTTTTACCGCGCTCTGGACCCGGAAGGAGAGCTATCTGAAAGCGACAGGGGAGGGCCTCCGCTCTCTCGGCAAAACTGACCTGTGCGCTCCGCCGGAGAATGCTTTCTTCCATACCATGCAGCAGGGAACGCTGCATCTCTCCGTCTGCGTCCTTGGACAGTCAGCCGACCCGGAGCGGGTCGAGAAAGTCGAGTTTGCAAACACATTTCTCGACTGCCTCTAAAACAAATGATTTTCCAGAATTGATTTTACATACCGCGGCGGACATATTCTGCCGCGGTATGAATTATAATAATTCATTCAGAATTCCGAATTCCGAACTCCGAATTCCGAATTCACACCGTCATGCCCAGCTTTTCCAGTTCCTGCTTCAGCTGCTCCCGGTGCTCCTCGCTGATCTCGGTCAGCGGCAGGCGGACGCGGCCGCTGTCCGTCTGCAGCAGCTCCATGGCGGCCTTGACCGGCATGGGGTTGGTCTCGATGAAGAGCGCCGAGAAGAGCGAGGCGTACTTGCAGTAGAGCTCCGTCGCCCCCTTGAAATCGCCGGAGAGGCATAGGGCGCACAGGCTGCTCACCACGGCGGGCACGATGTTGGAGGCCACGGAGATCACGCCCAGGGCCCCCAGGGCCATCATGGGCACGGTATTGTCGTCGTTGCCGCTCCAGATATGCAGGGCGTCCCCGCAGAGGCTCCGGGTCCTGGCGATGAGACTGAAATCCCCCGATGCCTCCTTCACGCCGTTGATGTTGGGATGCTCGGCCAGGATCCGGTAGGTCTCCGCCTGGATCCCGATGCCGGTGCGGCTGGGCACGTTATAAAGGATCATGGGGATCTCCACCCGGTCCGCTACATAGCTGAAATGCTCCACAAGACCTTTCTGGGACGTTTTGTTGTAGTAGGGCGTTACCATCAGGATACCGTCAGCGCCGATGGCTGCGGCGTTCTCCGCCTTCCTGAGGGCCTGCTCCGTATTGTTTCCGCCCACGCCCACGATGACCTTCAGCTTGCCCCGGCATAGATTCACCGTTTTGCGCACCAGCTCGTTGTGCTCGTCCTGACTGAGGGTGGCATTTTCTCCGGTGGTCCCGCAGACCACGACGGCGGAGACACCGCCTTCCATCTGCGCCTGGAGCTGCTTCTCCAGCCGTTCATAGTCGAGGCCGCGCTGGGCAAATGGCGTGACGATGGCGGTGCAGGCGCCCTGAAAAATCGGAATCTTTTTCATGGAATCCTCCTTGTGTTCTGAAATCGGCTCATTGTATGAGCGCGACGAGTCCCGTATGCGGAAGGAGAGGCGAAAAGCTTGGCATTGAAAACACTGCGGAAATCTGGTATAGTGAAAATGAAAAAAATTCTGTCGGCTTCACCGACAGATCATCATTCCGAGAAAAATCTCTGAAAGGGGGGCGAACATGATCCGCAGCAGTCTGCGCCGCGTGCTTTCTCTGGCGCTGTGCCTGTTTCTGCTTCTGCCTCTTTGCCCGTTTGCGCTGGCGGATGATGAAAGCATCCAGGACCGCAAGGGGACCGCTCCCGCGGAGGGCACCTGGCTGGACGAATCCTTTGACGCAGACGGCAGCGCCTGGGAAAACCCTCCCACCCAGGTGGGCGTCGTACGCATCGGCCTGACCTATGGGGACAGCGCGGCTTCCGAGGCAAAGTTTTACAGTCTGGACGGCTCCGGCTTCCGCATCGGCGTCTATCGTTCCGACCGGGTCTTTGAAGAACGCACAAGAACGAACAGCGACACGCTGCTGGTGATCTGCAGCGGGGATGGGGAGAACGGCATCATGGTCCTGAACCGCAGAGGCGGCCAGGTGCTCTACCTCTCCGGGCAGGAGGATTCCGTGGCTCTGGAGCCCATCTCCGGGGAGACGAATTTCGGAAACGAGAATTACAAGGGCGGTTTTGAGTGCCGCAGGATGCCGGAGCGCCGGATGAACGTCATCAACTGCGTAGATCTGGAGAATTACGTCAAGGGCGTGATCCCCTATGAGATGTCCGCCGGCTGGCCGGACGAGGCGCTGAAGGCCCAGGCCGTGGCCGCCAGAACCTATGTGGTATACAACCAGGAATCTTACGCGGAAGAATTTTTTGACTTGACCGACGATACCTACAGCCAGGTCTATCGGGGCACTAAATTTGCCAATGCCCAGACCGACGCCGCGGTGGACGCCACCGCCGGGCAGCTGCTCCGCTACCGGGGCGAGGTCTGCCAGATCTACTACTTTGCCGCGGACGGGGGCTCTACCGAGGATGGAAAGAACACTTTCGGCGCGGACCGGCCCTATCTCTGCGGAAAGATCGACCCCTTTGAGGACGCGGTGGACTACTCCTACCGGACCTGGGAGGAACGCATGACGCCGGAGCGGATCAGCGCGCTTCTTCGTTACCGGGGCTATGATTTCGGCACTCTCTCGGATCTGGAGCCTATTTATTCCAGCGTGGGGAACGTCATCGCCATCCGCTATATTGCCCAGGACGGCAGCAGTCTGCTTCTGAAGGGAAAAGAGTGCTACCTGGCCCTGTACCTGCCCAACTGTCACTTCACTGTGACCCGGGAGGATTATGGCGGCTTTGTCTTTCAAGGCAGCGGTCTGGGCCACAACTGCGGCATGAGCCAGTGGGGCGCCCGGGCCATGGCCGAGGTCTACGGATACAATTACAGGCAAATCCTCGCATTTTACTTTACAGGAGCATACGTTGCATGAAAAGAACGGACTTTTCCTTTGATCTTCCGGAGGAGCTGATCGCCCAGACCCCGCTGCAGCGGCGGGACGCGTCCCGGCTCCTCCATTTGGATAAAAACACCGGCGAACTGGAGCACGCGCATTTTTACGACCTGCCCCGCTATCTCCGCCCGGGGGACTGCCTGGTGCTGAACGATTCCCGGGTGCTGCCCGCCCGGCTCATCGGATCGCGGCCCAGCGGCGGCGCCGTGGAGCTGGTGCTGCTCCGGGATCTGGGGGACGGAAAATGGGAATGCCTCAGCCGTCCCGGCCGCAAGACCCGCCCCGGCCAGGAGCTGCTCTTCGGGGATGGGGAGCTCAGCGCCACCGTCCTGGAGGTGACGGAGGGCGGCAACCGGATCGTCCAGTTCCACTATGAGGGCATCTTTCTGGAAGTGCTGGAGCGCCTGGGGAAAATGCCGCTGCCCCCCTATATCCGGGAAGAGCTGCAGGACTCTGAACGCTATCAGACCGTTTATTCCCGGGAGCTGGGCAGCGCCGCAGCCCCCACGGCGGGTCTGCATTTTACCAGGGAGCTGCTGGAGGAGATCGAGAAAAAAGGCGTGAACATCGCCTATGTGACCCTGCATGTGGGGCTCGGCACCTTCCGTCCGGTGAAGGAGGAGGAGATCGAGGATCACCCCATGCACGCGGAGTTCTGCATCGTGCCGGAGCGCACTGCCCACCTGGTCACCGAGACCAAGCGGAAGGGCGGCCGGATCGTCTCCGTGGGCACCACCTCCTGCCGCACCCTGGAGAGCTTTGCCAGGGAGGACGGGAGCCTGGAGCCCTGCTCGGGCTGGACGAATATCTTCATCTATCCCGGCTATCGCTTCAAATGCATCGACGCGCTGGTCACCAACTTCCACCTGCCGGAGAGCACGCTCATTATGCTGGTCTCCGCCCTGGCGGGACGGGAGCACGTTTTGAACGCCTACAAGGTCGCCGTGGAGGAGCGCTATCGCTTCTTCAGTTTCGGCGACGCCATGCTGATCGAATGAATCGCCCCTCAACGCTCTGTGCGGTCTTACGAGGGATTGCGAAAAGCATGAGAAAAGCTGCGTTTTCCCTCTGTTCAAATCCGATTTGATATGTTATAGTAATAAAGTGAGAAAAGGGGATCAAAGAATCGGCGAAAGGGGCTGATATCCGTGACGAGACGTGCAACGATCTTTACGCACGCACGCGAGAGGACAGCTCTGAGCCCGGATCCCCGGAAAAAAGATACGCACAGGCGCAGCGCGCCCATCCGTATGGGTACGCCGCGCCTGTGGGCGTTTTGAGCCGTTATCGAACCGCCGCTCGTAGCGCCAGCACACTTCGCCCCGCGCCCATAGAAGTCGACGAACTCAGAGACTCTCGTCACGATCCATGAATCTGAAGTATTTTTTATCATAATCAAAGGAGGGATCCCCGATGAAACGATGCAAGACCCTGTTGAGCGTACTCCTGACGCTCCTACTGCTCTGCTCGCTGCTGCCCGCCGCAGCGATGGCGGAATGGACTGAAGACGGCACCTATGAATATGAACTGGACGAGAGCGGCAATGCGACGATTACGTGTTATAACGGCCCCGGCGGCGATTTGACGATCCCCGATACGCTGGACGGGCACCCGGTGACGAGCATCGGGGATGAGGCGTTCAGCTGCCGCTATGAGCTGACAAGCGTGACGATCCCGGCTGGGGTGACGAGCATAGGGAATGACGCGTTCGGCTGCCGCTATGAGCTGACAAGCGTGACGATCCCGGCTGGGGTGACGAGCATCGGGAATGACGCGTTCGGCTGCTGCTATGCGTTGAAGGATATCTGGTTTCCCGGCACGCAGGCACAGTGGGATGCGATCCCTAAGAGCGAAGGCTGGAACAGCCTAGCCGGAGAACGCGTGGGCGGCTGTTCGATCCATGTGCTGTGCGGCGTGACGGTCAAGGCAGAACCGACGGCGGGCGGCACGGTCACGGGCGGCGGGCAAATGTATACCGGCAGCGAGACCACCGTGACGGCGACTGCAGCGGACGGCTACAGCTTCGTCAACTGGACGGAGAACGGCGGCGAAGTCAGCACCGACGCCAGCTATACCTTTACTTTGACCGCCGACCGCGATTTGGTCGCGCATTTTGAGAAGCAGAAATTTACGGTCAAATTCGTCAACGAGGACGGGACGGAGCTGCAGAGCAGCGAGGTCGCCTACGGGGAGACGCCCGCATACACCGGCACAACGCCTGAAAAGCCCGCCACGGCGCAGTACACCTACACCTTCGTGGGCTGGACGCCGGCGATCGTCCCCGTGACCGGCGCCGCGACCTATACCGCGACCTACGCCGAGACGGTCAACAAGTACACGGTCAAATTCGTCAATGAGGACGGCACGGAGCTGCTGAGCGGCGAGGTTGCTTACGGCGAGACACCCGTCTATACCGGCCCGACGCCGACGAAGGAGCCGGACGTCCAGTATACCTACAGCTTCGCGGGCTGGACGCCCGCCATCGTGCCCGTCTCCGGCGACGCTACATATATGGCAAGCTACGATTCCGTTCTGCGGGAGTACACCGTGAGCTTTGAGCCCAACGGCGGCCCGGCGGTCCCGGCGCAGACCGTGGAATACGGCAAGACAGCGACGGAGCCGGAAGCCCAAACCAGGGAGGGTTATGAGTTCATGGGCTGGTACGCCGACGCGGAGCTGAGCCAGAGCTTTGACTTTACCGCGCCCATCCAGGGAGATACCACCGTCTATGCCAAATGGGAGAAGATCCAATACACGGTCACCGGCGGCGGGAACGGCACCTGGACCAAGGGCGGCAAGACCGACGTGACCATCACCGTCGCCCGGGAGCCCAGGCCAGAGACTTGCTTCGGCCACTTTACCGGCGTGGAAATCGACGGCGTGACCCTGAAAAACGGCACGGACTTTGAGGCCAAGGAGGGCAGCACCGTCATCACCATCAAGCCCGCCGCCCTGGAAAAGCTCAAATCCGGCAGCCGCAGCGTCATCGTGCATTTTGACGACGGCCAGGCGGAGACGAAGCTCACCATCAAGGCCGGAAGCGGCGCCCCCGGCACCGGGGACGAGAGCAGGACGGGCCTCTGGATCGGGCTTGTGACTCTTTCCTGCCTGGGGCTGGCTGGCGTGGCTCTGAGCTTGCGGAAACGCCGCGGCGAGAGCTGAGCGGAAAAGGGTGTAAAATAGAAAAGAACGAAGAAGGGCGGGAGCGATCCCGCCCTTCAATGTGTAGACAAACCCCAAAGCATGTCATTGCGAGGTAAGTGCGCACACTGGCGTGGCAATCCGTTCTCTTCAAAAATGTCCATATTCCAAGGCTTAGAGATGCGGATCGCCACACCAGGCTCATCGGTCACAACCTTCGCGATGACAGGTTCCCCACTTTGTCGACAGTCTGAAGGGCGGGAGCGATCCCGTCCTTTTTTGGGATTGACCTAAAGGCGGCGCTCTGGTAAAATGCTGAAGATAAATAGGGAGGAGCGAAAGGGTTTTATGTATACGCTGCTGAAACAGGAGGGCCGCGCGCGGCGCGGCTCGTTTAAGACGCCCCACGGCACGGTGCAGACGCCTGTGTTCATGAACGTGGGCACCCAGGGGGCCATCAAGGGCGCTCTCTCCGCCCGAGACCTGAAGGAGATCGGCTGCCAGGTGGAGCTTTCCAACACCTACCACCTGCACGTCCGCCCGGGGGATACGCTGATCAAGGAAATGGGCGGTCTGCACCGCTTCATGACCTGGAACGGG
Organism: Oscillospiraceae bacterium; assembly: GCA_902775355.1. Taxonomy (GTDB): domain Bacteria; phylum Bacillota; class Clostridia; order Oscillospirales; family Oscillospiraceae; genus Limivicinus. The sequence goes on along the minus strand of CACYLY010000005.1, from coordinate 9,712 downwards.
CCCATCCTTACAGACAGCGGCGGCTTCCAGATCTTCTCCCTGGCCTCTCTGCGGAAGATCAAGGAGGAGGGCGTCAAATTCAACTCCCACGTGGACGGGCGGCATATCTTCATGGGACCGGAGGAGAGCATGCGCATCCAGGCCAATCTGGGCTCGGATATCGCCATGGCCTTTGACGAGTGCATCAAGATCCCCTCGCCGAGGGACTACGTGGAAAAGTCCTGCGCCCGCACGGTCCGCTGGCTGGAGCGCTGCAAGACCGCCCTGGCCGCCTATAACGCCGAGGACGACGCGGTGAACCCCGGGCAGATGCTCTTCGGCATCAACCAGGGCGCCGTCTTCCACGATATCCGCATCGAGCACATGCGGCGCATCGCCGAGCTGGATCTGCCGGGCTACGCCATCGGGGGCCTGGCGGTAGGGGAGAGCCACCGGGAGATGTACGACACCATCGAGGCGGTGGAGGAGTACATGCCCAAGGACAAGCCCCGCTATCTCATGGGCGTGGGCACGCCCGGGAATATCATCGAGTCCGTGGCTCGGGGCGTGGATTTCTTCGACTGCGTCATGCCCGCCCGCAACGGCCGCCACGGCCATCTCTTCACATGGGACGGCATCATCAATATCAAAAACGAGAAATACGCCCGGGACGCCGAACCCATTGACCCGGCCTGCGGCTGCCCCGTCTGCCGGCGCTATTCCAGGGCCTACCTGCGCCATCTCTTCAAGGCGGAGGAGATGCTGGCCCTGCGCCTGTCCGTGATGCACAATCTGTATTTCTACAATACGCTGATGCAGCGAATCCGGGACGCGCTGGAAGAGGGTCAGTTTGACAGCTTCCGCCGTCAGTATGCAGAAATCTTGGATAAAAGGATTTAAGCTTCTTGCTTTTTCCGTATGAAGTATGTATAATGCTGATATATTCGATTCGGAGGTTAAACCCATATGTTTTTCTTTCTTGAAGCTGCTGCCACTACCGCAGCGGACGGCTCTGCCGCAGCAGGCGGCTCCATGCTGACCCTGATGGTCCCGATGATTCTCCTGTTCGTGTTCATGTACTTCATCATGATCCGTCCGGAGAACAAGCGGAAGAAAAAAGCGGAAGAGATGCGCAACAACCTGAGCCTGGGCGAAGAGATCACCACCATCGGCGGTATGACCGGTAAGGTCGTGCAGGTGACCGAGGATACCGTGACCTTCGAGACCGGCGAGGACCGCGTCCGCATTCAGGTCAAGAAATGGGCCATTCAGACCACTGCCAAGCTGGAGGCGGAGGAAGAAGCCAAGACCAAGCGTAAATAAATCTCATATGAATGAAACACCCCCACAGGGAATAAGATGTTCCGATCTTCTCTGTGGGGGTGTTTCTATTGTTGAAAAACGGGATGCTTGCGGGCAGCCTGCGCCAGCTGCTGCGCGCGCTGCTGGTCTGGATCCTTGCCGCTTTGCTTCTCACGCTTCTCTCCGCCCTGATCCTTTCCAAAACCGGGACAGGCTCCGCAGTCCTGGGCTATCTGAGCTCAGCCCTGAGCTTTCTGGCGGCGCTGGCCGCGGGTTTTTCTTCCGGCGGCAAGAAGGGGAGCGCCTTTCTCTTCCCCGCGCTCTTGACCGCAGGCTTTCTGATCCTGATCCTGCTCACGGCGGGCAGCATTGCCGGAGAAGCGCTGAACCCCTCCGCTGTGCTCAGCGTGGTCTCTTTTACCTTGACCGGCGTCCTTCTGGGTTCGCTGATCGCGCGGGGTAGACGCGCGGCTTCTCCCCGCCGATCCTTCCGCGGCAAGTCTTCTTTCAGAAGCAGGTCCGGCCGCTGATCTTCTTTTCGAGGGTCCTTTTCCGTGAACCGGGAATCCGGTTACCATAATCCGCCAGCGTAAAATTTTTTTCTGTGTCTTTTCTACAAGATATGGCTGTTTCGCCTGACTTCGACGTCTTTAGACCCCAACAAATTGTATCATATAGTTACAATAGTTTACATAAACATAAAATAATTTGGAAAAAGGACTTGATAAGTTTGCAATTTTGTAATATATTGTTATCGAAGCGTCGTTATGTCAATCAAGCACTTATGAACGGGCTGCGCTTGCGCCGGAGAGCCGGATGAGCGCCGCCGTTTTTATCCGTCCGGGCAGGGCGGTGATCCTGCCGGAGAGGCTTGTGATCTTCGTATTTGTATCTTGGGGCGCTCTCACTGCGGCCTTTGATCTCATTCAGGTTCCGCAGATGCTTTCGCTGCGCTTACTGACCGGGATCCTCCTGGGATCCATGCTCCTGTTTTCGGCTTCGGGCTTCGGCTGGTTGCTCATACCCCTGGAGATGCTGGCTTTCGGCAATGCGTTTCAAGGCCATGTGTTGGCGTATTATGCTTCCGCATCCCACCCGTTATTTGCGCGAAGCAACGGCTTTTTCTTCGCCTCGACGCTTTTTCTTTCGGTCTTTTTGGCCGCCGCCTACGGCCTTGGCGCTTCCTCCGCGCTGCGAGACGCATTGCTTCGCGGCAGCCCCAGCGCCCGCTCCCGCTATCAGCAGAAACTCTCTGCGGCGGCGCTTTGTTCCGTGGTTTCTCTTGCCAGCGTTTTTTATTTTACCTGATCCGGGTCGATCCTACAGAAAGGAGGGAATGAATTTGCAGAATCAAGAATGCCTGCAGTTGTTTGAAGATTATCTGAAAAACGAAAAAAAGGCCTCTGCAAATACACTCAGCTCCTATCTGCGGGATATCCGACAGTTCGGGTCTTATCTGGATCTGCATACGGACACCACCATTCTGGAAGCCGACGAGGACGAGGTCCAGGAATATATCAACTGGCTGAAAAACAACGGAAAATCCGTGGCCACGGTTTCCCGCTGCATCGCCTCGCTGAAAAACCTGTACGCTTTCCTTTGCCTGCGTCAATACCTGGACGTCAACCCCGCCGCCAGACTGGTTACGGATAAAAGCGTGCAGAAGCTGCCCCAGATCCTGACCAGCAAAGAGGTGGAGCTGCTGTTGGAGCAGCCGGAATGCGTGGACGCCAAGGGTTACCGGGACCGGGCCATGCTGGAGATGCTCTATGCCACCGGTATGCGCGTCACCGAGCTGATCGATCTGAATATCGGAGATGTGAATCTGGACGCCGGCGTGATCCGCTGCGAAAGCCGCGGAAAAGAGCGGTACATCCCGATGTATTCCGCCGCCATCAAGGCGCTGAGCGAGTATATCGAGCTGGTGCGGCCCCAGATGCTGGCCCTGCCCGACGAAGAGGCTCTGTTTGTAAATGTCAGCGGAGAGCGCATGTCCCGCCAGGGCTTCTGGAAAATCATCAAGTTTTACCAGAAAAAAGCCAAGATCGAGAAAGACATCACTCCCCACACCCTGCGCCATTCCTTCGCAGCGCATCTGCTGGAAAACGGCGCGGACATCCACGCTATCCAGGAAATGCTGGGACATGCGGACATCTCTTCCACCCAGGTCTATTCTCACCTGGTGAAAAAGCAATTGAAAGACGTATACAACAAAGCCCACCCAAGGGCTTGAGAAAAGATATGAAAAAACGGACGCTATCGCGTCCGTTTTTTTGATATGAGTTGGCCTGTAAGCCGGGTTCTGTCGAGAACGACCATCTATCTAGGCCAACGGTTGCCCGTTGGCTCAAGCCACCTCCTGGGGACGGCCGGGCCGGCCTGTGCGTCCCCGTTCCACGGTGTTGCTCCGGATAGAGTTTACAGCACCGACACGTCTCCGTGCGGCGGGTGAGCTCTTACCTCGCGGCGCGGCAGTCTATTTCTGTTGCACTTGTCCGAGGGTCACCCCTGGCGGGCGTTACCCGTTATCCTTGCCCTGTGGAGCCCGGACTTTCCTCATGTACAGGCTTTCGCCATATACCCGCGGTCGTTCGGCCAACTCACGGCTTGTATTGTATCCATACTGGAGGGCAAAGTCAACAAGATTTTCTTGTAAAGTGCTCGAAAAAGCTATATAATAATATAGTTAGAACAACTAAGAAAACGAGGCGAAACGACAATGACACTGCAGGAATACGTGGACTCTCTGAAAAATAAACGCATTGCCGTGCTGGGCGTCGGCATCAGCAACAGCCCCTTGCTGGACCTGCTGCTTCGCAATGGCTGTGACGTGACAGCCTGCGACAAGCGGACCATGGAGCAGATGGGCGAGCAGGGCAAGCAGCTGCTGGACCAGGGCTGCAAGCTGAAGCTGGGGGAGGACTATCTGGAAGGCCTGGATCAGGACGTGATCTTCCGCACCCCCGGACTCATGCCCTTTGATCCCCATCTGGAGGCGGCCAGAGAAAAGGGGAGTCTGGTCACTTCGGAAATGGAAGTGTTTCTGAGTCTCTGCCCCTGCAAGGTGATCGCCGTCACCGGAAGCGACGGCAAGACGACAACCACCACCATCATCTCCGAGCTGCTGAAGGCCGCAGGCTACCGGGTGCACCTGGGCGGCAACATCGGCCATCCGCTGCTTTGCGACGTGCCGCAGATGCAGCCGGGGGACTATGCGGTGCTGGAACTCAGCTCCTTCCAGCTGCACAGTATGAAGTGCCGGACCGATGTGGCCGTCATCACGAATCTGACCCCCAATCACCTGGACAAACACAAGGATTTCCAGGACTACATCGACGCCAAGCGTTCCATCTACATCAATCAGGACAGGGACGGCCGCCTTATTCTGAACGCCAACGATCCGCACAGCCCGTATTACGCCGGCTTTGCTCCCGGTCAGGTCAGTACTTTCTCGGACCAGGAGCCCGTGCGGCAGGGCACGGCCCTGATCGACGGGACGCTCTGCTGGGTTTCGCCGGAAAAGACCGAGCCCATTGTGAAGGCCGCGGAGATCCGCATCCCCGGCGAGCACAACGTGCAGAACTATCTGGCCGCCTTTGAAGCAGTGCGGGGCCTGGTCAGCGCCGAAGTCTGCGCTCAGGTCGCCCGGGAATTCCCCGGGGTGCCCCATCGGATGGAGCTGGTGCGGGAGCTGCACGGCGTACAGTATTTCAACGACTCCATCGGTTCCAGTCCCACCCGGACCATCGCCGGTCTGCGGGCCCTGCCGAAAAAGCCGATCATCATCTGCGGCGGCTACGACAAGAACATCCCCTTTGAGCCTTTGGGAGATGAGCTCTGTCTGCGGGCGAAGATCGTGGTCCTGACCGGCCACACCGCCCGGAAGATCGGAGACGCGATCACCGGCTCCAGGAACTATGAAGCGCACAAGGTCCCGCTGATTTATGCCGGCGATTTCAAGAAGGCGGTGCTGACCGCCTCCGCCTACGCGAAGGAGGGCGATATCGTATTGCTCTCGCCCGCCTGCGCCTCCTTTGATGCGTTCAAGAACTTTGAAGAGCGCGGCAACCGATTCAAAGAAATCGTAATGGAGCTCATTTAATATGAAGATTTCGGAAATCAAGCCCCAGGTCTATGAGATGGCGAAGCTGGCCGAGGAGCGCTGCCGGGAACGCTTTGCCGAGATCGACCGGGTGGCTCAGATCAACACCTGCCGGGTCATGGAGGCCTTTCAGGACCACCGGGTCTCGGACAGCTGCTTTGCCGGCACCACCGGCTACGGCTACGACGATCTGGGCCGGGATACCCTGGACAAGATCTACGCACAGCTCTTCGGCGCCGAGGCGGCCCTGGTACGCATCGGCTTTGTGAACGGCACCCACGCCCTGACCGCGGCCATGTTCTCTTTGGCAAAGCCGGGGGATACGGTGCTGGCCGTCACGGGACTGCCCTATGACACCCTGCGCAGCGCCATCGGCATCGCGGGGGACGGCTTCGGCTCCCTGAAGTTTTACGGGATCAATTACGCCCAGGTGGATCTGACGCCCCGGGGCGAACCGGATTTTGATGCCATTGCCCGCGCCGCGGCAGATTCCAAGGTGACCGGCGTGATGATCCAGCGTTCCCGTGGCTACGGGGAGCGGAAGGCGCTGTCCGTGGAAGAGATCGGGAAGATCTGCACGTTGGTTCACCGGGTGAATCCCAGGGCAAATATCATGGTTGACAACTGCTACGGCGAGTTTACCGACGTGATCGAGCCCACCCATGTGGGGGCGGACATTGTGGCCGGCTCCCTCATCAAGAATCCCGGCGGCGGCCTGGCCCCGACGGGGGGCTATGTGGCCGGCAAGGCGGAGCTGGTGGAGCGGGCGGCTCTGCGGCTCACCACGCCCGGCATCGGCGGGGAGTGCGGCTCCACGCTGGGGCAGAACCGGCTGCTGTTCCAGGGCCTCTTTATGGCACCCCATGTGGTGGCACAGGCTTTGAAAACGGCGGTTTTCTGCGCGGCCATGATGGAACGGCTGGGTCTGGAGAGCTCTCCCGGCGTATTGGATCCCCGCTCGGATATTATACAAATGATCAAGCTGGGCTCTCCGGAGAAGATGAAGCGCTTCTGCCTTGGCATCCAAGCCGGCGCGCCGGTGGATTCCTATGTGACGCCGGAGCCCTGGCCCATGCCCGGTTACGACTGTCCGGTGATCATGGCGGCGGGAGCCTTCGTGCAGGGCTCGTCCATCGAGCTCTCCGCCGACGGGCCCATGCGGGAGCCCTATATCGTCTACATGCAGGGCGGGCTGACCTACGAATCCGGGAAGCTGGGGATCATGATGGCTGTCAGCGCCATGTTGGAGGAATGATCCGGTTTTCGAGCGACACGGCTGAAAGGCATTTCAGCGCGCCAGGCGCGGGGAAGGATACGGGGATCGCCTGAAGCGTCGAGGATTCTATCAGGGGACCCAGAAAGCATATACTGCATGGAGGTGACTCCATGTATCGCAGGCCCTTTTTTCGTAAAGCTCCCCGGCAGCGAGCGGCTTTTGCTCTTCGGCACCGGCGCTTTTCCCTTCTTCTTCTGCTGTTTTTTGCGATCGCTTTCTTTCTTGCTTCCGCCTTGCTGTACCTCAAGCGCATCTCCTGCCAGATCGCCGTGTCCGACGCCAGCGATATCATGATCATGGAGGTGAACACCGCCGTCAGCCAGGTGCTGCAGGAGGGGAATTATCAGGCGGAGGACTTCATCCAGCTGGAGAAGAACAGCGCCGGAGAAGTGACGGCCGTGAGGAGCAATATGACCCAAATCAACTCTCTCTCCGCCATTCTTCTGGAACGGGTGATTGGACTTACGGAGAACCGGACCATCACCGTCTCCATCCCTGCGGGAAATCTCACGGGGGTGAGCCTTTTGATGGGAAGAGGACCAGGCATTCCCGTGGAGATCCTGGTCCTGACTTCGTCCCATGTGGAATTTAAAAACGACATCGTGACCGCGGGCATCAATCAAACAAAGCACCAGATCAGTCTCCTGGTGATCGTGGATATCGACGTGCTGATTCCCTGGGGAACAGAAAGCACCCAGGTCTGCACGGAGGTTCTGATCTCCGACACGGTGCTGCTGGGCCAAGTGCCCCAGACTTTCTTGAACTACGAACCGAAATGAGGGTGAAACATGGACGTGCAAAAAGAAATCCTCAAGCTGCGCAGAGAAATCGAATATCACAACAAGCTCTATTACGTGCTGGACGCGCCGATCATCTCTGACTATGATTACGACATGCTGATGAATCGGTTGAAGGCCCTGGAGGCGGAGCACCCGGAACTCATTACACCGGATTCTCCTACCCAGCGGGTAGGCGGTCAGGCTCTGAGCCAATTCGAGCCTGTCAGACATCAGGTGCCGCTGGAAAGCCTGACGGACGTGTTTTCCTATGAAGAGCTCTTTGCCTTCGGAGATCGGATGGACAGCCTGCTGACCGAGGCCCACGATTATGTGGTAGAGCCAAAGATCGACGGCCTGTCCATGTCCCTGGAGTACGAAAACGGCGTCTTTGTCCGGGGCGCCACCCGGGGTGACGGGGTCACCGGCGAGAACGTGACGGAGAATCTGCGGACGGTCCGCTCTCTCCCGCTGCGCATCGAGCACGCGCCGGAGCGGCTCATCGTCAGGGGCGAGGTGTATATGGCCCGCTCCGTCTTCGAAGAACTGAACGCCCAGCGGGAAATCCGCGGCGAGCAGCTGCTGGCCAACCCCCGCAACGCGGCGGCCGGTTCCATGCGACAGCTGGACCCCAAGGTGGCCGCCTCCCGGAAGCTGGATATTATCTGCTTCAACATGCAATACAGCTCGGAAGGGGAGTACCGGACCCACGCCCAGACGCTGGACGCCATGCGGGAGATGGGCTTTCCGGTGGTGAATTACACTCATTTCGACAATATCCGGGACTGTGTCAGGCAGATCGAGTGGCTCGGCGAGCACCGGGGCGAGCTGCCCTTCGATATGGACGGCGCGGTCATCAAGATCAACTCCCTTTCCCAGCGTACGGCTCTGGGAAGCACCGCCAAAGCCCCCAGATGGGCCGTGGCCTTCAAGTACCCGCCGGAGAAGAAAGAGAGCCGGGTGCTGGATATCGTGATCCAGGTGGGCCGTACGGGCGTCCTGACGCCCAAGGTGATCGTGGAGCCGGTGCGTCTGGCCGGGACCACGGTTTCCGCGGCCACGCTGCACAATCAGGATAATATCGACAGGCTGGATCTGCGCATCGGCGATACGGTGCTGCTGCAGAAGGCGGGTGAGATCATCCCGGAGGTGCTGTCCGTCAACAAAGAGAAGCGCCCCGAGGGGACGGTCCCCTTCGTGATGCCCTCGGTCTGCCCGGAGTGCGGCTCTCCCGTGGTGCGGGATGAGGACGGCGCGGCCTTGCGCTGCACCAGTCCCGAATGCCCGGCCCAGCGGCTGCGCAACATCGCCCATTTTGCTTCCCGGGAGGCTATGGATATCGAGGGCTTGGGCATCTCCGTATGCGAGAGCCTCATAAACGCCGGTCTCGTGAAGGACGCCGCGGATCTGTATTTCCTGGAGCCTCAGGCAGTGGCAGAATTGGACCGGATGGGAAAGAAATCCGCCGAGAATCTGATCGCCGCCATCGAAAAGAGCAAGGAGGCCGGACTGGCCCGGCTGCTGTGTGCTTTCGGCATCCGTCAGGTGGGACAGAAGGCCGCCAAAGTGCTTGCCGGATATTATCCTGATCTGGAGAGCTTGATGGAGGAGAGCGCGGAAAAGCTTACCGCCGTTCCGGATATCGGCGCTATCACCGCGAGCTTCATCATCAACTGGTTTGCCAACCCCCAGTCCAGGGATCTGATCCAACGCCTGCGGGAGGCCGGCGTGGACTTCCGCAGCCACGAAGAGAAGAAAGACGACCGCTTTGCAGGCATGACCTTCGTGCTCACCGGCGCCCTCAGCAAATTCACCAGAGACGAAGCCGGCGCTATCATTGAAAGCTTCGGCGGCAAGGCATCCGGTTCCGTTTCAAAAAAGACCACCTACGTAGTGGCGGGAGAAAACGCCGGCAGCAAACTCACCAAGGCCCGGGAGTTGGGGATCCCGGTGTTGAGCGAAGAAGAATTTGCGGATATGATCCGCTGAGTGCAGCGGAAAGTAACCTCTTGCGTCTGATGATCCTGTATAGCCTCTGCCGTTGATAAAGGGTGAAACGCCAAACCGCAGGGAACTTTCCGTTCATCCAAACAGCCGGATCCGACTTACAAGCAAGCCCTGAAGGGGACGCACCGCGCCGCGGTGCGTCCCCTTCACGCATGATAGTGCATTGTATTTATACTATTCTTCAATTAAAACAATTGATAATCCAAGAGCGGCCTGTAATACTCCGAATAGCATCTGCGGTTAAATCACAAATCGTATCGCAGAGCCTGA